>CAYRGL010000001.1:0-26356 GCA_964423915.1 uncultured Gammaproteobacteria bacterium
ATCAGATTTCGTATCCTGACGGTAAAACGATTCAGGATAATATCATGATTAATCCTACAATCCCGATTTCTAAGGAAGCAAGCGATGTTCATGGTTTCTCTGACGAAGATATCGCCTCGGCACCAACCTTTTTGGAAAAATCAAAAGAATTATTTGCGCTTTTTAATAATGCGTATTACAGTGGTTTTAATGTTTCCGGCTTTGATTTGCCTATGCTACGTACAGAATTTAATCGAAGCGGACAAGATTTTAAATATGTACCCGATGATATTTTAGATGCTAAAATAATTTACCACTATAAGGAACGACGCGATTTAGCGAGCGCCTATAAATTTTATGTCGGCAAAGAGCACGTTGATGCGCATGATGCTTTAGGTGATGTTCTAGTTTCGGCAGAAATTATTGAAGAGCAGATTAAGCGTTACGGCTATGACGAAGTAAAACGCATTCACGAAGAAGTGTGTCGTGATTATATTGATGCGGAAGGAAAATTTTTTAGACAAGATGGAGAAATTTATTTTAACTTTTCCAAGTTTAAAGGTAGAACTCTAAATTCCGTCGCGCAAACTGATCCAACTTTTTTACGCTGGATTTTGCAAGCAGATTTTTCTGATGACACCAAAGATGTTGTGCGCACCTTTGTTAATGAACAAAAAAAAGCCTAAGTATGGATATTATTTCTCACGCTTTGTTAACCAATCTAGTTTTTAAAGATGCGCCGTTTGAACAACGAATGTTTGCTACGGCTTTTGGCGTGATGCCAGATCTGGTTAGTTTTGGTAGTATGTTTAATTCTGTTTTTTTGCGCAAAATTTTATTTTTTAAAAAACCGCCAATCTCTTTGTTTCCACCGTATGTTTTAAAAATTTATGCGATTTGTCATAGTTTAGTAATTTGGCTCGCGGTTTTTTTAATTATGTGGCTCTGCGGTTGGCATATGATAGCAATTGCTTTTTGTGGTTGGGGTTTTCATATTGTTCTAGATATTTTTACACATTCTAGAAAATCATTTCCTACTAAAATTTTGTGGCCGATTTCTCAGTTTCACTTTTCCGGAATCGGTTGGTCAAATAAATGGTTTATGTTATTTAATTATTTAATGATTATTTTTTTATACCTCGTATTTTATTTTAAAATATGACGCGTTTAGTTGATCCACAAAATACCAATCCCATCTCCGAAGAAATAGCCGAGGCAACTTTGCGTCCGCAAACTTTAAAAGAATACATTGGACAAGAAAATGTTAAAGCTAATTTATCAATTTTAATTGACGCGGCGGCCAAACGTGATGAACCAATTGATCATGTCTTGCTGTACGGCGCTCCCGGACTTGGAAAAACTACCTTAGCTCACGTTATTGCGCATGAACTTGGCGCGAACTTGCGTATTACTTCTGGCCCGGCCTTAGAAAAACCCGGTGATTTAGCGGCGATTTTAAGCAATTTAAATCCCGGTGACATTTTATTTATTGATGAAATTCATCGTTTGCCGCGTACTGTGGAAGAAGTATTATATCCAGCCATGGAAGATTTTGGACTGGATATTGTTATTGGCAAAGGACCATCGGCCAAAATGTTGCGTATTGATTTGCCAAAGTTTACAATTATAGGAGCAACGACACGTGTCAGTTTATTATCGTCACCTTTGCGTGATCGCTTTGGCGTTTCACACCATTTAGATTTTTATACTTTGGAAGATTTAAAAAATATTATTAGACGAAGCGCCGGCATTTTAAATATAGAAGCGGACGAGAGCTCGGTGCAAGCGTTAGCCGAACGCGCTCGACGAACGCCGCGACTGGCTAATCGTTTACTGCGCCGCGTCAGAGATTATTCAGAAGTTAAGTCTGACGGAAAATTAACGGCGGAGCTTTGCCAGTTGGCTTTAGAACTTTTGGAAATCGATGAATCAGGACTGGATAGAGTTGATCGAAAAATTTTAGAAATAATCATTGATAAATTTAATGGCGGTCCGGTTGGTATTTCTACTATTGCCGCGGCGAGCGGCGAAGATTTAGCGACGATTGAAGAAGTGTATGAGCCGTATTTATTGCAAATGGGATTTTTAGATCGAACAAACCGCGGACGATTAGCCACTGATCAAGCGTATAAACATTTACAACGCAAACGAACAATCTAGCATATGACTTTCTCTCTTGTTATTTTTCTGTATCTCTACTATGCCTTTTTAGTAGTGTGGGCCGTGTTAAGCTTGATTGGAGTGTATCGCTTAGTTCGTTTTGGTGGACGAATGTTTGGGACTTTTTTTGTCGGTTTTATTTATTTGGCCGGATCGATGATTATTATCTTTGCTTCATATATATTGCTTTCGCAAATTGATTGGACAACGCAGGTGAGTATTTTTACGCATCTTGGTATTTTTAATAATTTAAATGGTTCAGGTTCAAATTTATTTCAATAATATGTTGTCTTTGTATCACTTAGCGGATCCATTACCAAACGAAAAAATTATTACGGTTATTCATCGGGATGTTTTTATTGCCATTCGACGAATTATATTTTTTATTTTGCTACTTCTTTTGCCAATCATTGTTTTTGTCATGATCAATATTCTTTTTCCAAGTCTTGTCCAAATTCCTTGGTTTTTCCCAGTTCTATTAATTACCGCCAGTGCCTATGTTTTATTTGTGTGGTTATTATTATTTTTTTCGCTTGTTGATTATGAACTTGATATTTGGATTATTACTGATCAACGCATTATTGATGTGCGTCAAGAAGGATTTTTCGCACGTGCCATTGCCGAAATGCGTTTTAATCGTATTCAAGATGTTACGAGCGAAGCTAAAGGTCTTTGGCCAACCTTGCTCCACTACGGTAATGTTATTGTGCAAACCGCTAATGACACCAATAAATTATATTTTGAACAAGTTGCTAATCCTGAACATATTCGCGATACACTCATGAAATTAATGAGTGATAAAAAAAATAGTGATTCATCACCAACATGAAACTAAGTGATTATTCGTATAATCTACCAGCGGATTTGATTGCACAAAGTCCGGCCAAACCGCGCGACAGAGCGCGGCTTTTAGTTTTGTCTAAAAAGAGAAATACTTTTGAGCACAAAATATTTTCTGATATTATTGACTATTTAAGTCCCGGCGACCTTCTTGTTTTAAACAATTCCAAAGTTATTCCGGCGCGCCTTATTGGTAGAAAAGAAACGGGAGGAAAAATTGAAATATTATTATCTCGCATTATTGTAAAAAATTCTTGGGAAGTGATTGGTAAAAACCTACCTAAAGTTGGAGAGAAAATTGTGTTTAACAAAAACTTCTTTGCCACAATAAAAACATTAAATCATGGCGAAGCAGAAATTAAGTTTAATTGTTCAGGAACTATATTTTGGAAACGCTTACAACAATTCGGAAAAATTCCTTTGCCGCCGTATATTAAATCCGATGGCAAAAAAGTAGATGGTGAGCGTTATCAAACAGTGTACGCTGATAAAAAAGATCATGGGTCTGTCGCCGCACCAACCGCTGGACTTCATTTTACGTCGCGTTTGCTTAAAGAAATAAAAAAGAAGAAAATAAAAATTGCGTATGTCACGTTGCATGTTGGACTTGGAACATTTTTACCTATTAGGACCGCTGATATTACTGATCATAAGATGCATGAAGAATGGGTGAGTGTCAGTCAAAAAACGTTGAATGAAATAAAAAAAGCTAAAAAAGCTAAGCATAAAGTTATAGCTGTTGGCACAACAACAGTTCGCGCGTTAGAAAGTGCGTGGCAACATGCCAAAGGCAAAGCCTGGAGTGGTAATACTGATATTTTTATTTATCCACCGTATACATTTAAAGTAATAGATTGCTTAATCACAAATTTTCATTTACCAGAGTCAACGTTGTTATTGTTAGTCGCTTCATTAATTGGCAGAGAAAAATTATTCAAAGCGTATAAAGAAGCAATAAAAAAGAAATATCGTTTTTATAGTTATGGCGATGCGATGCTGATACGATAATCTTGACTTTTCTTTAAAATTATTGTAATTTTAAAGAACTTTTATGAATATCAGCGAACTGGCACGCGTCTTAAAGATTAACCCTAACGATCTTCGGGAACACCTCCCGAAGCTTGGTTTTGATATTGGAAAAAAGGCCATTAAGATTGATAATTTTACCGCTAACAAAATTATTCGTAACTGGAACGTCTTGTCACGTCGCTTGCCAAAGCAAGTCACTGATCCTCGACCCGAAGCAATTATTAAACCCGCCGTTGATAAAGTAACGGTTCCGGCTTTTATTTCCGTTAAAGATTTTGCCTCAATGTTAAAATTGCCGTTAAATAAGTTGCTTGGCGAATTAATGAAGAATAATATTTTTAGTTCGCTCAATGAAAAAATTGATTTTGAAACTGCCGCGATTATTGGTTCTGATTTAGGCGTTGAAGTAACACTTGGTGAAGAAGAAAAAACTGAAACACACGAAGATTCAGCGCAAGAAAAAATTAAACAAGCCTTTTCAGAAGTTGAAGATCATAGTGGCTTGTCGGTTCGTCCGCCGGTGATTGTTGTTATGGGTCACGTTGACCACGGTAAAACAAAATTACTTGATGCCATTCGTCATACTGATGTTGTGGCTTCAGAAGCCGGTGGCATTACGCAGCATATTGGTGCTTATCAAATTGTTCATAACGATAAAGAATTAACTTTTATTGATACTCCTGGTCATGAAGCTTTTACAGCGATGCGAAATCGCGGCGCTCGTGTTGCTGACGTAGCAATTCTCGTTGTTGCGGCTGATGACGGTGTAAAACCACAAACTGTAGAAGCATACCGCATTATTGAAGCGGCGAAACTGCCATTTATTGTTGCTATTAATAAAATTGATAAACCAGAAGCTAATTTAGATAAAGTTAAACAAGAACTTTCAAGTCAACTAGGAATTATTCCGGAAGATTGGGGCGGAAACATTATTTGTGTTCCGCTGTCCGCCAAAAGTGGTGACGGTGTCAGCCAATTACTAGATATGTTAATTTTAGTAACTGACGTTAATGCCGAGACGCGTAAAGCGGATGCTGCGGTTCCGGCTATGGGAACGATTATTGAGTCTCGACTTGATAAAGGCGAAGGTCCGGTGGCCACTGTGTTAGTACAAAATGGAACGTTAAAAGTTGGTAATCCAATTACTTTTAATGGTATTGCTTGCGGCAAAGTTCGCTCACTTAAAGATCATACCGGTGCCATTATGAAGGAAGCTGGTCCGGGAACACCAGCACGAATAAATGGTTTAAAGTTTGTGCCGGAAGTTGGTGATGTAATGCAGGTTGGCGAAGGTGAACGCCTTAAACAAAAAGCGCATTCTTTAAATGCGCCGACAATCAATGTTATTCCTAACGAAGAAGCAGCTCAAGCTGGCCCGTCCATAACTTTAATTATTAAAAGCGACACCCTTGGCTCTGGTGAAGCAATTGAAAATTCATTATCTAAAATTGACAGTCAAGGCGTGCAAGTAAAAATTATTTCTAAAGGTTTAGGAAATATTTCCGAAGGCGATATTGTACGCGCCGAAACCAATCAAGCCATGATTTTAGGATTTAACGTACGTTTAATGCCGAGCGCGGAAGAATTAGCACGTGACAAGGGCGTCGCCGTTTCGTTACACCGCATTATTTATGATTTAATTAACGAGGTGAAATTAAAGATTCAAGATTTGGTTAAACCAGAAATAGAACGAGTTGATTTGGGACGATTAAAAGTTGCGGCAATTTTTAGAACTGAAAATAAAGCGCAAATTGTTGGCGGAAAAGTGTTGGATGGCGAATTTAAAGCCAATACCAAATTAGAAGTTAAACGCGGCGACGATAGTATTACAACGGGAAATATGGCCGGTTTACAAAGTGGTAAACAAGAAGTGCAATCTGTACCAGCCAATCAAGAGTGCGGCTTACGTTTTGAAGGTAAACCGTTGATTGAAGTTGGCGATATTTTGCTCTGCTATGAAGAAAAAACCATTGTTAAAAAAGTTGGTTAATATATGTCTAGACTTGATAAAGTAAATAGTATATTACATCATGAGCTGGCTGAGTCAATTAATCGTCATCTGGAAATGGATGGCGTTTTAGTAACTATCACCGAAGTTGAATGCAGTCCTGATTTACGCGAAGCGCATATTTTATTTTCCGTCTTACCGGAAAAATATTTAGGCACAGTTTTAAAACGATTGCGAACAATTTCCGGTAGAGTCGCGCATGAATTGCGTAAGCGTTTAAAATTTCGAGAAATCCCGACTTTTCACTGGGTTTTTGACGATCGAGAAGTAAACGCCGCTAAACTTGAAGATGTTTTTCATGAACTCGGAAAAGACACAGAATAATGATTTTGCTTTAGTAGCGGACGCGCTTAGAAATGCTAAGCGCGTTTTTGCCGTTACGCATGTTAATCCTGACGGTGACGCTCTTGGCTCGCTATGTTTTTTTAATTTACTTTTAAAAAAATTGCGTATTGATTGTCAGATTTTTTGCGTTGGTCCGCTACCAAGTAGTTTAGAGTTTTTGTCAGGCTATAAAGATATTAAAACAAATCTTAACGATCTTGATCTAAATAATATTGATTGTTTTGTTAGTTTAGATTGTGCGACGCCGCAACGAACCAATGTTGATCATTTATTTAATCAACGAAGTAAGGGCCAGCTGTTTATTGAAATAGATCATCATCAAATTATTCCAAGTTTGGCTGATATTATTTTGCGAATTCCTGAGTCTGCTTCAACGACTCAGATTTTAGCGCAATTGGCAGAAACAATGAACATAGAATTAGATCGTAACATGGCTCAATGTTTATTGACCGGCATTGTAACTGACACGGCCAATTTTTCTCATCCCAATTCTACAACTAAAACCATGGAAGCAGCCGCTGCTTTAATTGGTCAAGGCGCCAATTTATCACGCATTAATAATTTAACAACGCGTACCAAAAAAATTGTTGATTTGAAATTGTGGGGTATTGCTTTGTCGCGCTTAACTCGCCATCCGCGTTTTAATTTAGTGTGGACCGTGTTAACGCCAGAAGATTTAGAAGAGTCAGGCGCTGATAATGAAAGCCTTGAAGGCATTGCCGGATTTTTAAATGGCTTAGAAGCGGATGCAGTTATGGTTTTATATGGTTTTAAAGATGGCACGGTACGCGGTTCTTTACGTAGTTCCGAACCTAAAATTAATGTGGCCGCCTTAGCTTCAGCATTAGGCGGCGGCGGTCATCGACAAGCCGCGGGCTTTACCTTACAAGGTCGTTTTATACATGAAAACGGAAACTGGAAGCTTGTGATATAATGAATATATATGGCTTCTGAGACAATACATAAAAGTTCTGAGCCGGCAGTTTTAACAATAACGCCGGGAGCAAAAAAAATATTTCAATCAATTTATCGCGCCCAAAACGGCGCGGCCGTTGTGATTGATGAAAATATTGCTTTGATACAGGTGAGCGATGTTATTTCCAAGATGGCGTTTTATTATGAAAAAATTCGTAATGCCGTTCAGTATCAAGAAGAGCATTTATTACGAAAGGACGCGATTGAGCGAATCTTAAAGCGACAAATTATTATTGAAAATCCGATTAAGTTTAGTAAGGTTGACGTGAGAGAATCAGCGCGACACTTGTTGATTGAATTGATTCGCGCCGGATATTTACCGAATAATTCTTTGCCGGAAACTAAGATTGACGAAGTGGCGGCGATTATTGCTAAATATCTTGAGTTGCGTCGCTTAATGCCAAACCTGGAAATGGGCAACTTGGATTTTGTGATTGGCTTGGCTTCTTCGGAAGTGGAAGAATTGATTGATCCGGATACGGTTTCTAAAACGATTATGTCGGTCATGTATAATTTACTGGAGAAACGTTTAGAGTTGCCGGCTTCGTTGCCGTATGATCAGGATTTACCGATTCAATTATATCTTTCAATTCACCGTTCGTTTTTGAAGTTTGATAATGACATGCTGTCATTAATTTTACTTCGTTATTTTAACGGTGATTGGGAACATGCCACTAAAGAAACAGTGCAAAGAGTTGCGAAAAACGCTTCGTCCTTGCGTCATTTAATTGATGATCAACTTAATCATGTTTTGGCTGGTCGTATTGATCATATTGTTTCTTCGTACACCGTATTTTTTACGATTCTAAAAGATGTTATTAGCGAAGATCCGGAAGCGGTGTATGACGAATTTTTTGATGATACTAAAGCCTTTAGTCGTCGTATTAAAAAAGTGTGTGCTAAACGTTATGCTAATTCGCGAACGAAATTATGGCGTAGCGCCTGGCGTAGTATTATTTATATCTTTTTAACCAAATCAATTTTTGCCGTTTTACTTGAAATTCCAGCAGATAAATTTTTCGGTTCAACAGTGAGTTCAAGTTCTTTGGCAATTAATATTACCTTTCCGTCTTTGTTACTATTTTTTGCCGTAGCGACGGCGCGTTTGCCAAATGATGAAAATACCAAACGAATTATTAGCGGTCTTGAAGAAATTGTTTTTAATGAAAAACGAAAAGATGATCCAATTCAAATTAAAAAACCAATTGGCCGTCATCCGGTGATGAATGTTATTTTTGCCTTGATTTACGCTGTAACTTTTTTTATCTCTTTTGGTGCTGTAGTGTGGTTGCTCGACACCATTCACTTTAGTTGGATCAGCACGGTTATTTTCTTATTCTTCTTAACGTTTGTCAGCTTCTTTATTATTCGTATTCGACGCAATGCTAAAGAATGGATTGTTGTAGAATCACGAGATACCTTCAGTCGTTTCCTTTTGGACTTTTTTGCCACGCCAATTGTCGCGACTGGCAAATGGTTAACCGGCAAGTTTTCACAGATTAATGTTTTTGTGTTTGTTCTTGATTTTATTATTGAAGCGCCATTTAAGATTTTTGTTGATATTGCCGAAGAGTGGACCAAATATGTTCGTGAACGAAAAGATTCATTATAACTATGTCCTGGTTTGATGTTATTATTATTGTAATACTTGCTGGCTTTGCTTGGTACGGCTTTTTTTACGGTTTGATTCGCGTTGTCGGAAATTTGATTGGACTCATTATCGGCGCCTATATTGCCGCACATTATTATTTAAATATTTATAATTATCTAGCGCGCTTTATTCCGGGCAGTGCAGAAATTGGAAAAATAATTGTTTTTATTTTAGTTTTTACTATAGTTAGTCACATCATTAGTTGGGTGATTGCTTTATTGGAAAAAGGTTTTGATTTAATTTCAATTATACCGTTTTTAAAAAGTGCCAACCGAATACTCGGTTTAGTGTTTGGTTTACTGGAGGGAATATTTTTTCTTGGCGTGGCCGCCTATATTTTAAATCGTCATTTGCCATCGGGTCTTCCCTTGGCTCAATGGCTCGCGGGCTCACACATGGTGCCATTACTTATTAGTGTTTCAAAAATTTTGGCGCCTTTTTTGCCTCAGGTTTTTAATAAAATTCAGAATTTAGTCTAATATGTCACTCATTGATACACATAGTCATGTAAACATGGCCGCTTTTGCAAATGACGCTGATGCGGTTATTAAGCGCGCTTTAAGCGAAGATGTTGGTATTATTATTCCGGGCACTGATTATAAATCTTCCAAGCGTGCTATTGAAATTGCTAATAGATATCAGCGCAATGTCTATGCGGCCGTTGGTCTTCATCCTTTAGAATTATTTGATCATACTGAGGAAGAAAACGGTGTGACTAAACAAATCCCTGCGGAAGTATTCTCGTATGACATGTATTCAATGTTAACTAAATTTCCAAAAACCGTGGCCATTGGAGAAATTGGTTTGGATTATGCCTGGCGTGATCTTGATAAAGATATTGAAGCGCGAAAAACATTACAAAAAGAAGTATTCTGGAAACAGCTTGATTTGGCGCGCAAAGTTGATTTGCCGGTCATTATTCATTGTCGGCAAGCGCATGATGATATGCTTCCGCTATTAACTCGTTTTCGTAAAGAGCACAAAGAAGCCATGCCTAAAGATCGACCCTGGGGCGTGTTACATTGTTTTTCCGGCGACGAGAATTTAGCGTGGGAATATTTTAATTTAGGTTTGATTATTTCGTTTACGGGTCTTATTACTTTTAGCCAACGTTGGGATGATTTAATTCGCAAAGTTCCTTCGGATAAATTGATGATTGAAACTGATGCGCCGTTTATGACGCCGGAGCCCCACCGCGGCAAACGTAATGAACCAGTGTTAGTAAAGCATGTTGCCCAGCGCATGGCAGAAATTAGAGGAGTAGAGTTTGAAAAAATTGCCGAGCAAACCACGACCAACGCAAAGAAGATGTTTAAAATTTAATTTTTAAGTATGAAAAAACCGGCTCCCAATGGGTGCCGGTTTTCTTATTTGGTGTTTATGTAAGCTATCTAGCCTGAGATTTTTTTATTCCAACCAAGAAGTTCACAGGTTTTTGGATACGTAGCTCTGCAATATCCTTTTGTGTGCTCCTGATCATCACTTGATTTAACAGATAAGCTAAATTTTTCCGTAAGTAATGCTATAAGCTCGTTTGCAAACTCCGTATCAGTATTATTTATTAGTTTTCTTAATACTGGGTAGTTTTTTTCTGTAAGATCCATTGCTGCCAAAAAATCAGTATCCGATAAGTAAACAAGACTTTTTAAGAACTGCGAAAGGCGGAAGGGATTCGTAAAATTAACAAAGTTACTGAAATCAGTTATTATCCATAAGAGCAATCCCCAGAATAAAATTTGACGTTCAATATTAATTCTTTCTGGTGAAGATACATAAATTATATGTTCTACCACTATGAAACTTATTAATACAATAGTTTTGAGAGGGGTAATAATTGCTCGCAGAGAAGCATCATTATTTTTTGCTTTTACCAATTTGCTTAAAATATTTTGAATGATTGTTTTTTTCATTTTTCGCCTCCTAGAGCGATTTTAAGTATGTTTTTATAAATTTTAAATGATCTTTTTAATATACAAATATAACATATTATAGTAATAATGTCAATATTTAGCAAAATAGCCAATATTTTAGCTTTTTCTCTTGACTCTAGGCCTTATTTACTATACAATCCGTTATGGGAGCCCATTGGACTTCTGTGGAAAACCAGGGACAACCAGCCCTTGTTTTTATTTTTTCCCAATATGACAAAGCCACCATACTGGCAAGAATCATTAGCTATTTTTAGCCGCTTATCCGGTTGGGTGCTTTTGCCGTTAATCGCCGGAGTTTTTTTAGGTCGTTGGCTTGATAAAATTTATTCAAGCGATCCCAAGTGGTTTTTGATTGTTACCGGCGTCGCCTTTGTCGTTTCCATGATTGGCTTGATTGTTCAAGCTAAAAAAGAATTTAAAAAGTTTTCTAAATAGTTATGAGTGAAAGCACGCAAGAACATACCCTGTATTCCGAACCGATTTTCAACGTCGGTCATTTCACGGTTACTAATTCGCTCTTAACTTCCTGGATTGCTTTAGTCATTATTTTAGTGGTAGCTCTTTCGTTTAGACTTTCCTTAAAACAAATTCCCGGCAAATTACAAAACATTTTTGAAATGGCCGTGGATTACTTTTTGGGAATATTCGATGCGGTCACTGGATCGCGTGAACGCTCAATCAAATTTGCGCCGTTCGTTCTAGCTTTTTTCTTTTTGATTTTATTTAACAACTGGCTTGGTATTATCCCAGGCGTTGGATCAATTGGAAAAATTGTCAGCGAAAATGGTGTCAGTTCTTTTATTCCATATTTTCGCGGCGGCACTGCCGACCTAAATACAACCTTAGCACTGGCATCGTTAGCTGTTGTCGCTTCGCATATTTTTGGAGTAATTGCCGTTGGTGCGTGGCCGTACTTAAATAAGTTCATTAATATTAAAGCGATTTTGGAAATTCCGAAAAAAGTAATGAAAGATCCGACTGTGTTGTTAGTAAATCCAATTAAAGTTTTTGTTGGCTTTATTGAAATCATCGGTGAAGTCGCGAAAGTTGCCAGCTTATCTTTTCGTTTGTTTGGAAACATTTTTGCTGGGGAAGTGTTGCTCGCCTCAATGTCAGCCATCATGGCCTTTGGCATGCCAATCCCATTTTTGTTTTTGGAAGTGATTGTCGGATTGATTCAAGCTCTAATTTTTGCTATATTGGTTTTGATTTATGTGTCCATCAGCACGACAGCTGAAGAGCATTAATGTCGAAATCAATTAATTTGTTAATTAATTATTAATACTATGGAAAATGTCATGCTCGCCAAAGCGTTAGCCATCGGTCTCGGAGCTCTTGGACCAGGTCTTGGTATTGGTTTTATTGGTGCAAAAGCCATGGAATCAATCGGACGCAATCCGGAAGCCGCTGGAAAAATTTTGGTGCCGATGTTGTTAGCCGCCGCGTTCGCGGAAGCTATCGCCATTTACGCCTTGGTTATTGCTTTCAGTATCAAATAGTCTTTTGATATTCTGTTTCGGAAAGCTCCGAGACAGGAATTAGAAAATTATTATGGATTCATTAATTTCTACTTTTCATATTGATATTACCTTGCTCATCGCGCAGCTGGTTAATTTCGGTGTTGTGTTCTTGATTTTATATTTCTTGATTTTTAAGCCCTTATTTAAAACCACCGGCGAGCGCAGCGCAACTATTGCTAAAAGTTTAAAAGAAGCGCGCGAAATTGAAGAACGTTTAGCTAAAACTAAAGCGGAACAAGCTGATCTAATTAATCAAGCTAAAAAAGAAGCCGTAGAAATTATTAATGAAGCTAATCGCAAAGCCGATGTGCGCAAAAATGAATTGGTTGATAAGGCACGCGAAGAAATCGGCGTTTTGATCAATAAAGAAAAAGTTCGCATGCAATCGGAAAAAGCTTCGACCTTAAAAGAAATTCGCCAAGAATTAGGCAGCTTAATTGAAGCGAGTTGGCATAAAATTTTAGGAGAAAAAATGAACAAGACGATTGATGAAAAAATAATTGTTAAGAATATTAAAGATTCCAAATAATATGAAATCTTCTGCTAAGTCCTACGCCAAAGCCTTATTTGAACTTACTGAAAAAGCAAGTAAATTAGAAATAAAAAATATTATTTCTAAATTTTTGCGTGAATTACAAAATCAACAAATGCTCTCTAAGGTTGATGAAATTTTAATTGAATTTGGAAAACTGTCTGATCAAGCAGAAGGAATTGTGAGGGCAACAATTACGAGTGTTCATAAAGTTTCAAAAACTAGTTTAGACGAAGCAACAAAATTAGTTTTGAAAAAAATAAAAGGCACTAAGGTTGCCTGGACCGAAATTATTGATCCGGAAATTCTTGGTGGAGTCAGTATTCACTGCGGAGATTTTATAATTGATATGAGTTTAGCTAATCGCGTCAGCGAATTATCGGCTCGCATAAAAGAATAATATATGTCAAAAACCAAAGATTTTATTATTGAGCAAATTAAGGATCGCATCAGCGATTTTAAACCTTCGACTAAAGAAAGTACGGTTGGTCATGTCTTAAAAGTTGGTGATGGTATTGCCGTGGTGTCAGGTTTATCTAATGTTCGCATGTCGGAAATGTTAGAATTTTCAACAGATAAAGGTTCAGTCGCCGGCGTCGCCCTTAACTTAGAAGAAGACACGGTCGGTACCGTCTTACTTGGTGATTTTCAGTCAATTGTTGAAGGAGCGTTAGTGAAAGCCACAGGAAAAATTTTAGAAGTTCCGGTCGGACCGGAAATGATTGGACGCGTTGTGAATGCTTTGGGTGAACCGGTTGACGGTAAGGGTTCAATTTCTGCCGCCGCGCATTATCCAATTGAAAAGATTGCACCGGGCGTTATTACTCGTCAAGGAGTTAATACTCCGTTACAAACAGGAATTAAAGCCATTGACGCCATGATTCCTATTGGACGCGGACAACGTGAGTTAATTATTGGCGATCGACAATTAGGAAAAACCGCGATTGCGATTGATACGATTATTAATCAAAAGGGAACAGGCGTTTTGTGTATTTATGTCGCCATTGGTCAAAAAGAATCAAAGATTGCCGGAATTTTAGCAAAGTTGGAAGAAGCCGGAGCTATGGATTACACAACAATTGTGTTGGCCGGAGCTTCAGCGCCAGCCCCACAATTATATTTTGCGCCGTATGCCGGAGTCGCTATGGCGGAATATTTTTTGGATCAAGGCAAAGATGTGTTAATTGTGTATGATGATTTATCAAAACATGCGGTTGCTTATCGCGAAATTGCTTTGTTACTTCGTCGTCCGCCAGGACGCGAAGCTTATCCGGGAGATGTTTTTTATTTGCATTCACGTTTACTTGAAAGAGCCTGTAAATTAAATAAAGATTTTGGCGGCGGATCAATTACCGCTTTGCCAATTATTGAAACGCAAGCCGGCGACGTTTCCGCTTATATTCCAACGAACGTTATTTCTATTACTGACGGACAGATTTATCTTGAACCAGATTTATTCTATCAAGGAAATCGTCCCGCTATTAACGCTGGACTTTCCGTGTCACGTGTCGGATCAGCCGCGCAAATTAAAGCTATGAAAAAAGTAGCTGGAAAAATTCGACTCGAAGCCGCACAATATCGTGAACTCGCGGCTTTTGCACAGTTTGGTTCTGATTTAGATGAAGATACCAAAAATAAATTGGAACGCGGTAAACGATTGTACGAAGTCTTTAAACAAAGTCAGTATGGACCGCTTACTGTTGCTGAGCAAGTTTTAGTTTTCTGGTCTTTGCTTAATGGACATATGGATAATGTTCCGGTGGAAAAGATTCAAGAATTTGAATTAAGTCTGCGCGCCTTTGCTAAAGCTAATGGTGATAAAACCTTTAAAGAATTAATGACCAAGGGAGATTTAACTGAAGATATTGAAAAAGAATTTGTTAGTATTGTCAGTGAATTCAAATCAAGTTTAGATTATATAATGACGGCTTAAGCTATGGCTAATACTAAAGACATACAACGACGCATTAAGTCGATTGCTAATACTAAGAAAATTACCCGCGCTATGGAAATGGTGGCGGCGGCGAAAATGCGCAAAGCGGTTGACGCGGCTTTAGCGACGCGAACCTATGCTAACTTAAGTTGGGAGACGTTATTAAATGTGACGCGCGGTACTGCCAATGCGACTCATCCTTTATTGGAGGTCCGTAAACATACTAAAAAACAAGCGATTATTGTTATTACTTCGAACCGCGGTTTATGTGGTGGTTTTAATTCTTCTCTAGTTTCTTTAGTTAGAGCTTCAATTGCGGTTTCTGGTATTGCTACGGAAATCATTTTAGTAGGAAAGAAAGGTGAAACGCTCGCGAATACTAATACTGTTGCTGCGCAATTTGCGTATCCGGAAACAAAATTAGACGCCACTATTGTTTTGCCAATTATAAGTTTTGCGAGCAGCGGATTTTTAGAAGGTAATTATGATCGAGTTTTTGTCGCTTATACGGATTTTGTAAATGCGGTTAAGCAAGTGGCAAAGATTCGACAATTATTACCAATTCAAGCGCATACGCAAGACAATGCTTTGGGAATTATTGATGCTGGCGATAAAGTCGGTTCCAGTGAAAAATTTATTGAAGAAAAAGCCACTCAACACACCCATCGAGAAAAATTCAATTTTGAATATTTGTTTGAACCAGAACCGAATAAAGTATTAGAAGCAGTTGTTCCTCGTCTATTGGAGATCCAATTATACCAAGCAATTTTAGAAAGCATGGCTTCGGAACATAGCGCGCGTATGGCGGCCATGCATCAAGCTACGGAAGCCGCTAATGATCTTGGCGTTGAATTATCACTTTCATATAACAAAGCTCGTCAGTCGGCCATTACTGCAGAAATCGCAGAAATAACCGCCGGCGTCGCCGCCTTAGAATAATAAAATTTATGACCGCACAAAAACATCACGGAGTAGTTAAGCAAGTTATCGGCGTTGTTATCGACGTTGAATTTTCCGGCGATTTGCCGCAATTAAATTCCGCTTTAACCGTTCAAAACGGTAAAGAGCTTTTGACTTTGGAAGTTGCTCAGCATATTGGATCAAACACAGTACGCAGTGTTGCCATGGGTACGACCGACGGAATTAAGCGTGGTGACATTGTTACTGATACGGGAGCGCCGATTAGTGCGCCGGTTGGTCCGGAAACCTTAGGACGTATTTTTAACGTCTTAGGCGAAACAATTGATGGCGGAGAAACAGTTGTTACAAAAAAGAAATATCCAATTCATCGTCCCGCGCCATTATTTACCGAACAATCTACTAAAGCCGAAATTTTAGAAACCGGTATTAAAGTTATTGATTTGATTTGTCCAATTCTTAAAGGTGGTAAAGTTGGATTATTTGGAGGAGCTGGTGTTGGTAAAACGGTTGTCATTCAAGAGTTGATTAATAACATCGCCAAAGCGCACGGCGGAGTTTCGGTTTTTGCTGGTGTTGGTGAACGAACGCGTGAAGGAAATGATTTGTATCATGAAATGAAAGACGCCAAAGTGTTAGATAAACTGGCCATGGTTTTCGGACAAATGAATGAACCGCCTGGAGCTCGCGCTCGCGTTGCCTTGACTGGTCTTTGTATGGCTGAATATTTCCGTGATGAACAAAAACAGGATGTCTTATTTTTCGTTGATAATATTTTTCGTTTCACGCAGGCCGGTGCAGAAGTTTCCGCTTTGCTCGGACGCTTGCCGTCCGCGGTCGGTTATCAGCCGACCTTAGCCACAGAAATGGGTAAGTTACAAGAACGTATCACTTCCACGACTAACGGTTCTATTACCTCAATTCAGGCCGTGTATGTGCCAGCGGACGACTTAACTGACCCGGCACCAGCGACAACTTTTGCTCACTTAGATTCAACGGTTGTTTTGTCACGTTCCTTAACTGAACTTGGTATTTATCCAGCCGTTGATCCACTTGATTCTTCGTCAACAATTTTAGACCCAAGTATTGTTGGAGAAGAACATTATCGTGTGGCGCGCAGTGTTCAGAAAATTTTGCAACGTTATAAAGACTTGCAAGATATTATTGCGATTTTGGGTATGGAGGAACTTTCCGCTGAAGATAAGCAAACAGTTTCTCGAGCAAGAAAAATTCAGCGTTTCCTATCGCAACCTTTCTTTGTTGCCGAAACTTTTACTGGCCGTCCGGGAAAATATGTCAGTCTCGCCGATACCGTTAAGGGTTTTGCCGCGATTCTAGATGGCGAATATGATTCTAAGAATGAAAATGATTTCTACATGAAAGGAACCATTGACGAAATAGAATAAATTATTTAGTATGTCCGAACCCGTTCATTATTTTAAATTTGAAGTTGTTTCTCCGGAAGGTGTTGTCTTAAAAACAAATGCCCGTCAGGTTTCGATTCCGACAAGCGAAGGAGAAATTACTGTTCTACCAATGCACGTGCCTTTGGTTTCTTTACTCAAGACAGGTGTTATTGAAGTAGTACTCGAAAATAATGATAAAGATATTATCGCTGTTTCTGGTGGTTTATTAGAGGTTTTAGCGGACAAAGTCGTGGTACTAGCTGATTCTGCAGAACGTGCTGAGGAACTTAATGAAGCAGCAATTGAAAGTGCCAAACAACGTGCTGAAGCGCTTAAGGAGCAAGCTCGTCATCAGGATGATGTTGAGTTTGCACGTTTAAGCGCTTTGATTGAACGGGAAACCGCTCGTTCACACGCGGTTAAACGCTGGAAAAATTTGAAAATAGATAATAAATAGTTCATTATAAATTATAAATATGGAAAGGGAACATATGTCAGAAAATCCACATGAAGCAGTTGATCAATTGTTTAAAAAAAATCAATCAACCGAAGTAATTTCCCGTCTTAATCACGGAGAAAATATTCAGGATATTATAAATACAGAGTTTAATCCTGAACAGAACTTTTCTCCTGAAGAGATTGAGTGTTCTGATGGAAGATGTCCTCATCATGGTAAAGAAATTTCCGTAGCTGGATCGGGAATTCTTTTGTCAGAAGAAGAGTTTGATATGATGATGAAAAAATATCCAGACATTAAAGTTATAACGACTCATGCAGATTGTGGAGCTGGTAAATTAGCTTTTGCAAATGCACAAAAGAACGAAACAGTTCCTCCGGGAATTACCACAGCTGAAGAATTTGCCGCTGATTGGGCAAAGAAAATGGCAGCTAAATATAATTTAAGCTATCGTCATATCGGCGTCGATGAATTTGTCGCACCATATCATCATGAACAAGGAATCATGGTTGATACTACTGGTAAGATTCATCAGAAGATGGTTAATGGTATGTCGAATATGTTTGCTTCTCATACCGCCAGCTTCGCTCATCCGGATAATGTCATTGCCGAAGTTCAAGTATTAACCAATATCGGTCTTGGTGATCACGGTCTAGGACAGCGTATTACGGACGAAAAGCCATTCTATATTATGGTTGCTTGTGCTGATACACAAAAAGCTGAACAAATGCATGAAGCATTTTCAACAGCTTTGAAAGATCATGGTGATAATGTTCAAATCAAAACTTTCGTAGTGCCAAACTAAAATTAAATCTTGACAGCAAAAACGGATGTGTTATCCTATAACCATCCGTTTTTAATTTATTAACCGAATGTTTGGAGGCTCAGCCGGTTAATCACCCTCCTGATTGGCCGGCCTAGCCTCCGTATATTGCCCGCAATTAAGCGGGTTTTTTGTTTGAGAGAGTTTTGCTATACTTAAGCTAAGACTTAGTATTAATTAATTATGACCACTGCTCAATGTCCCTTGTGCCATAGCGACGTTATTGTCGGTGACGAAGCCGTTGAAAAAGATTTAGTCACTTGCGCCAATTGCGGTGAGGATCTTGAAATTGTTTCGTTATCGCCGTTTAGTTTAGCGGCGCTTAGCGACGAAGAGACGCCTGCTTAAATTGATAGCCGCGTTCTTTGTAGTTTTTAAAAACGCCAAAGCTCGCGCAGGCCGGCGACAATAAAATAATATCTCCTGAACGCGCGTGACTTCGCGCAAGCTTCATGGCTTTGTTCATACTGTCGACCACGACAGTATTTTGTTTTGGAAAATTAACTTTTTTTAAAGCGTGGCTTAATCTATCGCTGCCCTTGCCTTTGAATAAAATAATATATTTAACTTTTTGTTTAATGAGTTTTGCCAATTCTGTAAAATCAGATCCTTTATCTGATCCGCCAGCCAATAAAATAATAGGTTGTGAAAAAGTACGCAGAGCAGTTAAGGTTGAGGCCGGCGTGGTTGCAAAGCTGTCATTATAATAGCTTATACTATTCTTTTCAGTAACTTTTTGTAAGCGATACTCAAGGCCTTTAAAGCTTCGTACGGCCTTAGTTATTGTTAAAGGAGAAACTTTTAATTGTTTGGCTACTAATTCGGCGGCGGCAATGTTCTCTTTATTATGTTCGCCGGGTAAAATACTTGGCAGGTTTGATGAAGTAAAATAGATAACTTTTCCCGGAAGTTTTATTTTTTTAATTTTTGCTCTCAACTTTTTGTTAATAACAAAAATGTCAGATTTTTTTTGATATTTGGCAATTTTTAATTTGGAGTTAAAGTAATCGCTTAATGAATAATGAAAATTTGGGTTTTTTGCATCATCTGATGACAAGTGTTCCGGACTAAAATTAGTAAGCACGCTAATTTTTGGGCTTTTAGTCAGTTCCTGTAACTGAAAACTGGAAAGCTCAAGCACCACCCAATCATTCTTTTTGATTTTTGAAATAAAAGAGAATAATGGCGTTCCGATATTAGCTCCGAACCAAACTTGTTTTTTAGCGGTTTTTAAGATTGTATAAATTAAACTCGAAGTTGTTCCTTTGCCCTTGGTACCGGTAATGCCGATAATATTTTTCGTCGGACACAAGTCGAAAAAAAGTTGAATCGCAGAACTCAGTATTTTTTTCTTTGTTAATTCTTTTCTCAGTTTTGGATCAATTAAAACACCTGAAGAACGAATAACTAAAGAATAGTTCATTAAATTCGGCATTTTTGAACCAAAGCTCCATAAAATATGATTATCGTTTTTAAGAGTTTGATAACGAGGCCCGCTTTGTTCTTTTGCTAACGGATTCCAAACGGTAATTTCGTTATTAAAACCTTGCCGCCGCAGCCAAAGGATTAAAGTATAATTTTCTATGCCAAGACCAAGGAAAATAATTTTATGTTCTTGAAATATTTTTAGCTTCATATTTTTTTCATCACGCCCCAATTTTCTCCTAGTTTGGCATCAACCACAATTGGAACACTGAGTTTAATAACATTTTCCATAATTTTTTTAATTTCCGGCGTCGCCAACCGAATCATTTTTTCTTCACCTTCGAATACTAATTCATCATGCACCTGTAACAGCATGGCAATTTTGCCGGCGTATCTTTTATCAATCATTTTTTTCAATTCAATCATGGCTAGTTTAATAATATCAGCGTTTGAACCTTGAATCGGTGCATTGACGGCCATGCGTTCAGCACTTTTTCTAATCATGGCGTTTTGGGAGTTAATCTCTTCAAGATAGCGCTTTCTGCCAAATAGCGTTTCCACATAACCTTGAGTACGTGCTTGTTGAAGCGTTTTATCTATATATTCCCGCACCTTACGATAGTTAGAGAAATAACTCTCGATAAATTCTCGCGCCTCTTCATAAGGGATTTCAGCGCTTTGCGACAAGCCATGCGGTCCTTGGCCGTATAAAATGCCAAAATTAACAGCTTTGGCTTGGCGTCTCATTTCTGTAGTTACTTTTTCAACACTAATACGATTAATAGCAGCGGCAGTTACGGTGTGAATATCCTGATTCTTTTTAAAGGCTTCGATTAGTTTTGGATCGCCGGACAAATGCGCGGCTATGCGCAACTCGATTTGTGAATAATCAAAGCTTGCTAAGACACAACCCTTTTTAGCAACAAACGCTTTGCGAATTTCTCTGCCCATTTCTGTGCGGATCGGAATATTTTGCAGATTTGGATCAGTGGAGGAAAGTCGGCCGGTAGCGGCAATGGTTTGATTATAATTTGTATGCAAGCGATGCGTCACCGGATTTAATAATTCAGGCAAGCTTTTAATATAAGTTGAAGAAAGCTTTGTCAGTTCTCTGTATTGTAGGATTAGGTCAACAACGGCGTGTCGTCCTTTTAGCTTGATAAGCTCATCGGCGCCGGTCGAAATGCCGGTCTTGGTTCGCGCTAAGCCAACAGTGGAAATCTGCATTTTAGAAAATAAAATTTCTTGCAATTGTTTTGGTGAGCTGATATTAAATTCATGACCGCAGAGTTTCCAGATTTCTTTTTTGGTTTTAATAATCTGTGCATCCATTTCTTTATCCAATTTTTTTAAGAATTCTGTATCAAGGCTAATGCCCGCTAGTTCCATGGCCACTAAGCATTCAATCAATGGCATTTCCATGGTCGTGAATAGTTTTTCCAATTCGGCTTTTTTTAAGTCCTTAGAAAGTTGTTGCCATAATCTAAAGGTTATATCAGCATCTTCGCTCGCATATAAACCAAGCTTATTAACCGGAACCGTAGAAAAGGTAAACTTAGTTTTACCATTGCCCAATAAGTTATCAGAACTTATTTTTTCAAATTGAAAATAACTTAAGGCCAGAGCATCAAGACTATACTGACGATGACCCGGATGCAATAAATAGGCGGCAATCATGGTATCAAAATCAACGCCGGATAATTCAATACCAAATTGTTTTAAAATTTTAATATCAAATTTAATATTATGACCAATTTTTTTAATGTTAGCATCTTCTAAAAGTGGTTTTAATTTTATAAGCCAAGGATGTAGATTTTTATTAGAAATTTTATTAAAATCAAACAGGGTTTGTTTTGACTTAGTATAGAGTACTGATTCTTGACAAAGAGAAACATAATAAGCAACACCTGATTTCCAACTAAAACTGGCGCCTAATAAATCAGAGCTAAAATTATCAAAACCGCTGGTTTCAGTATCAAAGGCAAAGCGTTTTTGGTCTTTTAATTTTTTGTAAAAACTCACAAAAGCCTTTTCAGTGTCAATGACAGTATAGTTTAGTTTATCTTTATTGCGCTCAAATTTTTCATCAGTTCGGTCTTGGCTTTTTTGGTTGGCGATTTTTTTATCGCCATGTTCAAGAGCAATTAAGCGAGGAATTAACGATTTAAATTCAAGTTCGCTAAATAGTTTCATAGCTTTATCATGATCAAAGTCGCCAAACGTTAATTCTTTTTCGTTAATTGTTAATTTGATGTTCCGACGAATCGTAGCTAAATCATGACTCATGAAGGCTTCTTTTTTATGATCAATTAAAAGTTGGCGAATTCGGTCGCTGATTTTTTTGGAATTGATATTTTTATATAATTTTTCAATCGTGCCAAATTCTTGCAATAATTCGGTGGCAGTTTTTTCGCCAATGCCTCGAACGCCCGGAATATTGTCGCTCGGATCGCCGCGTAAAGCTTTAAATTCAACGATTTGATCAACGTTAAGGCCGTAGCGATCGCGTACCGCCGCTTCATCATACACAACGCTGTCTAACAGGCCACGACTCATCGTATAAATTTTTGTATCTTTATCAATGAGTTGCAAGGTATCCATATCGCCGGTCACAATAATTTTTTCCGCGTCCGTTACTTTAGCGCTTAGAGTGCCAATAACATCATCAGCTTCGCAGCCGGCAATTTCAAAAATTGGAATATTAAGCGTTTGCGCGATTTCTTTAACACGAGGAATTTGCGCATATAATTCATCCGGCGCCTTAACACGCGTACCTTTATAATCGGCAAAAGTTTCGTGTCTAAACGTTTTTCCTTTTTTATCCAAAGCCAAAGCAATCATATTTGGTTTTAAATCTTTTATGGCTTTAAGTAAAAATGAGGTAAAGCCATAAACAGCATTAACAATCTCGCCTTGGTGAGTTTTCAGAGTTGTTGGCAGGGCATGAAAGCTACGATGAATCAGCGCATGACCGTCAATAATAAGGAATTTTTGCTTCTTTTTTGGACTCATAGATATGCTTATTATAGCATAGGCTAAAAGTTGCCGGATACAACAAAACCCCGTTAGAAACGGGGTTTTGAAAGACTAAATTTAGTTCTTTTTTGAGGCCATGACAATCATGTAGATACCGCTTAAGCCAACCAAGTCATAGACAATGCGGGAGAGCATACTCATGCCGCCCAAGAGATAAGCAACGAGGTCAAAGTTGAAAACGCCGACAAGGCCCCAGTTAATGGCACCAATGACGACTAAGATAAAGGCAACTGTGCCTAGAGGAGTCATTTTGTTCATATGTTTTAAATTTTGCGTCTAAAGACGCTTCACGGACACATATTTCGACCTTTGGGTTGTTAAAGTACGCTAGGTGCTTTTCATATTATACCATTTTCTAAAGAGTTTGTAATTTGTGGACCCTACCGGGCTCGAACCGGTCACCCCCGCGTTGCAAACGCGGTGCTCTACCAAATGAGCTAAGGGCCCTTATTTATTGCTGAGGATTAGAATAGCGTAAAAGCGGAGATAAGACAAATTGTAAAAAGCCACCAATCAAACCCGTCATAGTCAAAATGCCAAGAAATAAAATTAACACGCCAATTAATTTATAACCAAGTCGAGAACCCCCCTCGCTGCCTAATTTATCTTCAAACCATTCAATGCGGCCAAAAAATTCAAAAATCTTTTCTGACTTAATTGTAATCAGAGTACCGGCCACGGTCATAATAAGTCCAATAAAAAAATTCATATAGCTAACGAATATAGTTAAGCGGATTATATACCTGTCCATTAATAATAACTTCAAAGTGCAAGTGCGGTCCAGTCGAGTGACCCGTTGAACCCATAGCGGCAATATATTGTCCCTTGGTGACGTGTTCGCCAATCGTTACATCAAACGCAGAGAGATGGCCATAACGAGTTTTTTTACCGTTGCCGTGATCAATAATAATTTGGTTACCATAACCGCCGCGGTTATACCCAACAGTTACGACAACGCCGGAGTCAGCAGCGTAAATCGGTGTTCCAATATGGTTAGCAATATCAACACCAGTGTGAGCCCAAGAAAAGTATTGAGTAATTGTATGTCCAACCGTTGGCCAAACCATACGTCCACCAGCTGGCACAAATGCTGAAGGCTGTCTGCTTTTAACGATATTTTCAATACTGCTGGCAATTTGTCTTATAGCCGTGGCGATTGGAGCTACTGCCAACCGAGTTCCGCCCGGAATAATAATTTTTTCACCAACATGCAACTCGTCTGGATTAGAAATATTATTGGCTTTTAAAATATCATCACTGGATACGCCATATAATTTAGCAATTTCGCTTAAAGTTTGTCCGCGTGCGATTGTATGCGAAACGCCTGAGTTTGGTAAAATTGTTAATTGCGCGCCTGGTTTAATTAAACTAGTAGCAGTTAAGTTATTTTCCCATAATACAGTATTAATAGTTACACCAAAGCGATGAGCAATGGCGCTAATCGTATCGCCAACTTGAACTGTATAAATTTCCGTTTCATTTCGAGCAATTGGCGTGACTACGGCTTGAGCTTGTTCGTTAGTAAAGATGCTTGGTTCAACATGTTTAATATCAAGTCCGGGTTGGAAATTTCTTTGTAATTTAGCAATATCTAAATTTGGATAGTCCTCAATTAATTGTTCATTTTCAACGCCACCTTCGGCAACAAGTACAGAAAGTTTTGTTTTGCCAACTAAAGCATCAGACGAAGCTACGTCTTGATTACTACTTATATTGCTAACAAGTAAAATTACAGCAATAAGGCCGATGAAAATATGAATATTAAATCGTCCTTTAAAAAGATGTGAGACAGCATTTGACCCCGCTGTATTTCCAGCGGTGATTTTTTTTGAAACGCGCACATAGAGGCGATAGACAGGTACCAAAAGAAGATCAAAAATTAAACGCGCTAGCCAGGCCAAGGGCTTAATGAGCACTGTAACAAAAAAAGCGGCTATGAACCTCTTTGTGTGAATGATAAATTTTAGCAAAGATAACAGAAACTTGACCGTTATCTGCTTAATTTTGCTACTAATATGGCTTGTTTAAATTGTAATAGAACCATCTTATGATACCATAATCGGGTTTTGGAGTCAATTGAAAAAAGTAATTTATTTTTTCGCTTTTTTCTTTTTTTCTTTAGTATCAGAGCCCAATAAGTCAACAACTTTTCTTACTCCGGCGACGATCAGCGTTAGGTAGGAAGTACTCGCACTAATTTTGTCGCGCAACATAGTAATAATTTCATCAACCGCGTCAATTTTATGTTTGATTTGCGCAATAGCTTCGTAGACTTGTTTGATTGACATGATAGCATAATACAAAAACCAGGCGATAAAGGCGGTTAACCATAAGGCGCACAAGGCTAGAGCGAGAAACAAAATATCTTGACTACCATTTATTAAATTCATATTTTTTTGTTTATTTTTTTAAGTAAGAATCAATGTTATCACCGATTGTGGCTTTTTCAAAAACAATAATACCGCTGTGATCGTTACCGAGGCCAAGTTCATCTTCTGCACAAATCATTCCGTTTGATTCAACGCCGCGAATTACCGCTTTTTGCATGATTATACCGTTTGGTAACTGCGCACCAACTAAGGCCACCGGAACATATTGTCCAACCTTAATATTTGGTGCACCGCAAACAATACGTAGTTGTTCTCCAATATCAACGAGAGCAATTTGTAAACGATCAGCATTAGGATGCTTTTCAATTTCTAAAATTTTTCCCACAACAACATTAGGAAAACGAGTTTCAACCTTTTTATTTTTGGCAGAAAAAAGATTAGTTAAAAAAGAAAACATAGTATTAAGAATTTAGATGTTCCGATTCAAGGCTGAGTAAAAAGAATTCAAGAGCGGTTAAGGCGATTATGAGTAAGGCTAAACTTAAAGCGCTAAATAAGCCACGTGAAAAAAGAAAAAGTACGCCGCAGACTAACACTGCTACCAAAAACCCCTGCCGAAACGCAACGACGACTGAACGAACGATTAATTCATGTTTTAAAAATAAAAAGCGGATGATGAAACCGATAATAGAAGCGGTGCCGGTGACAGAAACAATTAAACTTATATACATTAAGGTCAAACCAAGCCAGTTGGTAGTTTCGGGATTAATTGTTAAGAGCACAATGCCAAACCCGAGCCAGGCCGCTAAGGTCGCAATGGTCATTAATGCTAAATAACTTCGCAGGGTCATGAAGATAGTATAGCGTGAGCTTAGATTTGAGTAAACTCGCAGAGTTTCTTATACGGACAATTTTTGCACATAATTCCCGGTCGTGGTGTAAAATCAAACGTTTTGATTTCCTGTATTAAAGCCAGCATTTTTTCTTTTACTTTTTGTATTTCCGCTGGCTTAGCCACAAAAGAAACTTCTTCATTATCTTTTAAATAATAAAAAGTT
>CAYRGL010000002.1:0-19983 GCA_964423915.1 uncultured Gammaproteobacteria bacterium
ATGTTGGTTTAGATTATTTAACCTTGTCCCGTGCCGCCGGATCATTATCAGGCGGTGAAGCGCAACGTATTCGTTTGGCCACACAAATCGGGTCAGCTTTGATGGGCGTTCTATATATTTTAGATGAACCGTCAATTGGTTTACACCAAAGAGATAATGATAAATTAATTGATACGTTGAAGGATTTACGCGACTTAGGAAACACGGTGATTGTCGTTGAGCATGATGCCGCGACCATGCTAGCGAGCGATTATATTATTGATATTGGGCCGGGCGCCGGAGAACACGGCGGTCAAGTTGTGGCGGCGGGAACGCCGGCTGAAGTTAAGAAAAATGCAAAATCTTTAACCGGACAATATTTGTCAGGTAAAAAAGTTATTCCTGTACCGCAAACGTATCGCAAAGGCAACGGTCAAATTATTAAAATTGTTAATGCGAGCGAACACAATTTAAAAAATTTAACGGTAGAATTTCCGCTTGGCAAATTAATTGCCGTTACCGGAGTTTCCGGTTCAGGCAAATCAACGTTGATTACGGATATTTTAGCCACGGCGTTAAATCATAAGTTTTACCGCGCCAAAGAATTACCGGGTAAGCATGATCGTATTGAAGGCTTAGAGCATTTAGATAAAGTTATTGATATTGACCAGTCACCAATCGGGCGAACACCGCGTTCTAATCCTGCAACCTACACAGGGCTCTTTACACCGATTAGAGACTTATTTGCGGCTTTACCAGAGGCGAAACTGCGTGGCTATCAGCCGGGACGTTTCTCATTTAACGTGGTTGGGGGAAGATGTGAAACGTGTGCCGGTGACGGTATTATTAAGATTGAAATGCAGTTTTTGCCTGATGTGTATGTGGAATGCGATGTCTGTCACGGTCATCGTTATCAAAGAGAAGTTTTAGAAGTTCATTATAACGGAAAAAACATTTCTGATGTTTTGGAAATGACTGTTGAAGAAGCCATGGTTTTCTTTAAACATATTCCGGCCGTGCATCAAAAGTTAGCAACGTTATTCGAAGTTGGTTTAGGTTATATTAAACTTGGACAATCTGCCACAACTTTGTCTGGCGGCGAAGCGCAGCGCATTAAACTTGCCACCGAATTATCGCGCCGTCCTACCGGTCAGACGTTATATATTTTAGATGAACCGACTACCGGTCTTCACTTTGAAGATATTCGTCGCTTACTAACTATCCTTCAACGCTTAGTTGATCGCGGTAATACCGTAATTATTATTGAACACAACCTCGACGTTATTAAATCCGTTGATTGGATTATTGATTTAGGTCCGGAAGGCGGAAATAAGGGTGGAGAAATTATTGCCGAAGGAACACCAAAAGAAGTGGCGAAAAATAAGAAGAGCTATACCGGAAAATATTTAGCGCCGTTATTATAAAACTATGTTAGAACTTATTATTTATTTTTTAGTCGGTTGTGTCTTAGATATTATTATTACTGCATATTATCAAAATATAATTAAAAAACACGCTTTTAGTTCAGCATTTCTTTCTTTTACTATTACTTTAGCTAATTTATTCGTGTTTAGCAGAATTATTTTAGGCGGTGGTTTTTGGCAACAAACAATTGCTTTTGCCTTGGGTTGTGCACTTGGTACCTGGCTAACAGTTAGATTTGAAAACAATAATTTTTCTAAGTTTATATTTAAGAAATAGTTTTTTGTCCGAGCATACTAACTCCGGGGAAACCGGTGTTTTTTGTTATTGACATTTTAATAATTTTATGTTAGTTTCTAAGTGGCAATTTTGCCGTGAACTTTAAAAAAAGAATAATGAAAATAAAGATTCTGGATCATTTAATTCCGGGCTATACAGAAAAATTTCTGGCCGGACAATATGGTTCGGAAGAAATGCCCTTGTTAAAGGCGATTGGTAATAAATATATAGATGAAGTAAAAAAATTTGATCTAAAAAATATTTATATCGTTGCCTGTCAGCATATTTTAGAGCCACAACTTGAAATGTTTAAATTGTTTATTCAAGCAGGAATAGAGGCTTGCCATATTATTATTTTGCCAAAAGTCTACTCGGCAAATATAGAAATAATTGCAGAATTAAAAAATATCGGATGTCTTGTTGTTGATGAAGCATTGCAATTTGAAAGTAATGAAAGTTTTGACAATTTTCATCAACGGCAAACTAAAATATTAAGCGCTTTTGTTATGAACTACGTACCGACAACAGGACAAATTATTATTTTAGATGATGGCGGCATGTTAATACAAAGTTTTGCCCAAATGATAGATTCTGAACATGACAGACAATTATATGGAGTTGAACAAACAGCCTCGGGTAAGAACAAATTACTTACTAAAAATTTACCTTTTATAGTGACAAGCGTCGCGAGTTCAATTGAAAAAATAGAGATTGAAACTGATTATATTATCCGCCTTGCCATGGTTCGCATAAAAGAATATTTTGCTATTCATAATATTTCTTCGACGGCAAAAATATTAATTTTAGGCCAAGGACCAATCGGACTCACCTTAATAAAAGCTTTAAGAAAAGAGGGTTTTGATTGTTCGGCCTATGATTTAAGCGATGGGCAAAATCCACATTGCTTGAGTGATTATGACGTAATCATAGGCGCCAGCGGAGCAAATTCAGTTAATACTGATCAGTTATCAATTCTCAAAGAGGGTTGTCATCTTATCAGCGTTTCTTCAAGCGACCGGGAATTCCCAGCCGTTTTTATAAGAAAAAATACTGATAGTGGCAAAGATATCCATGATACTTTTATCTATCGTTTTCACAAAGTTTATTTAGCCAACGGAGGATTTCCTATTACCTTTAAAGGTAATAGAAGCGAATGCTTTCCCTTGGAAATGGATGTGACTATGATGAAATTATCAGAGGCAGTTTTTCATCACATTATAAAAAGAACAGATCTCAAAGCATCGGTTAATGATTTATACTGGTGGAAAAAAATCTCTCTATTAAAAAAATCTATTTTTTTAAGCATCATCTTATTGATTGGTGTATTAATCTTTAAATTGATGTTTTATGGCTGGACAATGGCACCTTTATATTTACAATTAACTATTATTGCCATATTAATAAGTTGCAGCATACCAGCTATATGGTCAATATACTTTTACAAAAAATTGGAATCGTACCTTCATAAAAAGGCCTGATGAATAATCTCATTAGGTCTTTTAAATTTCATCCGTTCTTACTAATTCCGGCGCTCCCAAACTTGTATCCCAAACCGCGAACGTCGAAGGATTACGCCAGCCGCCTAAAGAGCCTGGGTTAACAATCATGGTCTCTCCCTTTTGCTCAATCCAGGGAATATGCGTATGACCATGAAAAATAATATACGGCTTCTCTTCGAGAAGTTTTTTTATTTTAAACGGTTCGTGACACAAACCAATTTTTCTATTATCAATTTCTATAATTCCGGCTTCTCCTAAGTTTGTTATATTTGACGGGATTTCTGCGGGAGAAAAACTATCAGCATTTCCAAAAACAAAATAAATCTTCCTGTACGAAGATTTCGAAATAATAGTCAGTGTTTCAAGATTAGCAATGTCACCACACATTAGTAAAATATCTGATTTATCATATTTTAAAAA
Source organism: uncultured Gammaproteobacteria bacterium (assembly GCA_964423915.1). Lineage (GTDB taxonomy): Bacteria > Patescibacteriota > Patescibacteriia > Patescibacteriales > Patescibacteriaceae > Patescibacterium. The sequence continues at coordinate 3,600 of CAYRGL010000002.1, forward strand.
AATATCTAAATAAGATAAGTTATCGTGTAAGTCAGAAATAATAGCAATTTTCATATCTGTGAGAATCTGTTAATCTGTGGTATCTGTGGTTCAGACAATTATCCCGCCACTCTAAAGACCTCATCAATTGTTGTTTCTCCATTCATAGCTTTCAAAATTCCGTCATGCATCATTAACATTGAACCTTGTTCAATGGCCAAGTTTTCAATTTCAATTTCAGTGACGTTAGTTGTTTGAATTAGTTTTTGCATTTCCGGTGTCATGGACACGGCTTCATAAATACCAACTCTTCCTTTATAACCAAGCATACCGCACTTGTCGCAGCCTACGGGTTTAAAGAATTTTTCTTCTTTTGGAATTATAATTTTTGGATTTTTAGAAATACGCGCTAGCATTTCATCAACCTTCTTTTTAATATCAGGCGCTAATTCAGTTTTAACCTTGCAATAAGGGCAGAGCTTACGAACTAGACGTTGGCCAATTGAGCACTCAATCGAACTAGAAAGCAGTGCTTTATCAATACCTAAACCAACAAAACGGGAAATAGCACCAGCGGCCGAATTAGCGTGAATAGTTGATAAGACCAAGTGACCGGTTAATGCGGCTTCAATCGCGACTTTAGCGGTTTCATCATCGCGGATTTCTCCAACCATGATAATGTTTGGATTTTGGCGCATTAAGGAACGTAAGGCCGCAGCAAAAGTATAACCTTCTTCAGTATTAATTTGTGTTTGAATAATGCCTTCAAGATTGTATTCAATTGGATCTTCAATCGTAATAATCTTTACACTTGGATTATTTAATTTATTTAGTAATCCATACAAGGTTGTTGTTTTACCACTGCCCGTAGGACCAGTGGTTAAAATAATGCCTTTTGTTTTTTTAATCGCATTATTGATAATTTCAAGAGAGACAGAAGAAATACCAAGTTTTTCCATATCAAGAGACTTGGCTTGCGTGGACAGCAAGCGAATAACGGCAGTTTCACCATAACCGCCGATAATAATAGAAATACGACAATCTACTTTTGCTTTAGGCGAATAAATCGTAAAGCGGCCGTCATAGGTTGGTTTTTTAATATTGGCGGCAAAACCGGCCGTATTTTTTATTTCTGATAAAAGCGGAATATAATGTTCGCGACCAAGTTTGGCCACGTCGTGCAGAATACCGTCAACGCGATAACGAATCGTGACACCTTCTTCACTTGGGTCAATGTGAACGTCGCCAGCTTCGGCTTGTAAAGCCCCGGCCATGATGATATTAATAATTTCATTGGTGTGATGTTTTTCTAAAAGCGGTCCGTTGTCTTGTCCAATGGCTTTAGTAACTTCCAAACCAAGTGTCATTTCAGCCTCAGTTAATTTAAGTCCGCGACCAATAGTTTTTGAAACAACAATATCATAGAGCTTATCAATGTATTCCATTTTCCCAGCGGCTTCATATACTTCTTCTAAAGAAGTAATACCTTGTAAAACTTTTAAGACACCGTCTTGCAACATAGTAATCATGCCATTCTCAATACCTTGTTCAAGAATTTTAAATGATGGAGCATTTTGTGCGGTTAATTCTTTGATAGTGGCATCCATAGTTAAAACTTCATAAATACCAATGCGTCCTTTGTAACCAATACCGTTACATTTGTCGCAACCAACTGCTTTAAAAATTTCCGGAAGTTCTTTTGGTATATCAACATTAGCGCGCGGGCTGATAACGGCTAAGATTTTTTTAACTTTATCTTCATCGTCTGTGCTCATCTCACGCTTAACTTTACAATTTGGACAAAGTTTTCTAACTAAGCGTTGTCCAACAATGGCGTTTAAAGCCGGTGATAATAAATATGGTGGAATCCCTAAATCTAAAAGACGAGGAATAACGCCCGAAGCATCGTTAGTGTGTAAGGTGGTTAAAACTAAGTGTCCGGTTAAAGCCGCCCGAACGGCAATTTCTGCGGTTTCAAGGTCACGTGTTTCACCAACCATAACAATGTCAGGGTCTTGTCGTAACACAGAACGTAAACCCGCGGAAAAAGTATAACCCTTTGTTTCTTCAACTTGGCTTTGGTTAATATTTGGCAACTGATATTCAATCGGGTCTTCTAATGTAATGATTTTAGTGCCGGGTTTATTTAAACGATTAAGCATGGCATACAAAGTTGTAGTTTTTCCTGATCCGGTCGGACCAGTAACTAAGACCAAACCATTTGGTTTATCAACCTCTTCTGCCAAACGTTCATATTCATGTTTAATAAGTCCAAGTTCTTCAAAACTAAGGGCGATTGAACTTGAACGTAATAAGCGCATGACCACACTTTCGCCATAGGCTGTTGGCAAAAATGAAGAACGAACGGCAATTTTTTCTTCATTACTAATAATATCAAAACGTCCATCCTGCGGTTTATCTTCAATATTGATTTTTACTTTGGAAAGAATTTTTAAACGAGAAATAATTCGTTTCCATTTAGTGTTCTCAATAACAGCGGCTTCTTGCAAGACGCCGTCAACACGCAAACGAATGACCACGCCTTTTTCTTCAGCTTCAACATGAATATCTGAGGAACCAATCTTTAAAGCCGTGGCAATTAAGAGTACTAAAATGTCGCTAATATTGACCGTGGAAATTTTTTCGTTAAGACTCTTATAATTATCAATTTCATTTTTAAATTTCTCCAATTCTTCAGGCGTGATTTCAACAGAGGCCGGAGCAGCTTTAATTTTTGGTAGACTTTTATACAGCCAGAGCGCATGTTCCATGCTATGGCTTGAAACTAAATAAATTTCTCCATTATCAACAAAAAGTTTAGCCTCTAGTTCGCTTAATTTAGCTCGTGCCGGACCAGATTGAGGATCAACTGCGGCTAAACGAAGATGTTTACCATCAGAATAAAAACAAATGACGCCAATTTCTCGCGCTTCTTTTTCATCAATTAAAGCTAAGGCTTCTTGACTGATGGGAAAGCCCTGAAGATCAATATATAAAACTCCCAAACTTTGCGCTTTGGTGGCAGTTAAACGCTCAAGGTCGTGTAGCTGAATTTCTTTCTGTTTTTTAGCAAATTTACCTTCAAGACTGTCTTCGTCTACGGGTGTATCTTGTTTACTTGAAGCGATGAGATCGTTAATGGATTGGTTTGTATCACTCATATTTTCTGCTATCAGTGTACCATGAGAAAAGCTATCCTTCAATTCGCTTATCGAGTCTTTTTATGCTATACTTGCTATATATTTAGAGATATTACGCTGCGGATTTTTGGCTATGAAAAAATTTCTTAACTTATTATCATCAAATCAGAATAAAGATGACGCCTTGGTTTTACAGAACGGAGTTAATTCAGAACACTCTTGGCTTAATTTTGGTGAAGAAGAAGGGCAGTTAGCTGTTGATATTTATCAAACCGATGATTCGGTTATTGTTAAATCAACCATTGCCGGTGCTCGTAGCAAAGATATTGAAATTTCCTTGGTTGATGACATGCTAACGATTAAAGGAAATCGAGAGTTAGATGAAGAAGTTGCCACTGATTCCTATCTTTTCAGAGAATGTTACTGGGGAAAATTTTCTCGTTCCATTATTTTACCGATTGAAGTTAAGGGCGATAAAGTGCAAGCTTCATTACATAACGGAGTTTTAACGGTTGTTTTGCCAAAAGTAAAAAAATCAAAACATACACGTATTCACATAAAAGATAATGCTTAATATGGAAGTAGCCGCTATAATTAAAGAAATTAGTGATTCAGAAATTAAACTTGAAACCACTCAAGGCGAAAAAATTACGTTAGCAAAGTCATTAGTGCCAGCTCCGGTTCTTGGACAAACAATTTATATTAACTGTTCTCTTGAGCCGACCAAAGCGCCAAGAGAATTGCTTAATGAATTATTAAGCGGCAATGAGCCATAACAATCTACACAATATAATTCCCAGTTGGCTGCTTATCACGGCGGCTGTTTTTGTATCTTTCATTTTTTGTGTAGCAATTGGTGTTGCTAGTATCAATCAAGTATATACTAATTCAATTATGCCCGGCGTAACGGTCGGTCGCGCTGCTATAGGCGGCAAAACCATTGCGCAAGCTAGAATGAGTATTGAAAATGAAATTGCTCGTGTGCAAAATGGAGTAACAGTGACCTATCAAAATCAATCTATTATGATTCCGGGTACTAACGTTTCACTTGATCCTGATCTACCAGTAATCGAAACAGTTAGTTTTGATGCTGACGAAACCTTGCGTCAATCGTGGTTGGTGGGTCGAGATTCTAATTGGTTTATTAATGTAGCAAATCAAATAAAAGGATTTTTTAGTCAGCATGCCGTGCCTATTGTTCTACAGGCTGATACACAAGCAATTAGTAATAACTTGCAAACACAATTTGCCTCTTTTGATAAAGCCGCACAAAACCCGAGCGTTAGTTTTTCGTCAGGAACGCCGACAATTATTCCGGAGCAAAACGGTTTACGTTTTAATTTTGAACAAGCCACGGCTCAGATTGTTAAACAACTACAAAGCGCTAATCTAGAAACTATACAACTGCAACCTGAAGTTGATGCTGCTCAGGTTAGTAGTAAAGAGGCGGGGCAGCTTTTGCCACAAATTGATTCATATCTTAACATTCCTACATTACAGTTAACATATAAAGAAAAAACGTGGCCTATATCACCGATACTAGCTAAACAATGGCTTAGTTTTACTAAAGGAAATGGCCAAGTAGCATTAACGTTAGATCAAACAAAAATTAAAGATTATCTTGATAAGAAAATAAACCCTAGCATAAATCAAGATCCGCAAGATTCACGTCTATCGATTGATAATAGTAAGGTTTCAGTTTGGCAATCGGGCCAAGACGGCATCAAGGTTGATAATGATACTATGGCCAAACTGATTGCTCAATGGCCTGCCTCCGCTAAAGCTACGCCAGATAAGCAACAAACTATTGAAATTGCTGTTACAACAGTTGCGAGTAATACTTCTTCGGCGACGGCTGATGAATTAGGGTTAAAAGAAATTATTGGCACGGGAGTTTCTCAGTTTGCCGGCTCCCCTGCTAATCGTCGTCATAATATTAAAGTTGGAGCTGATGCTCTTAATGGGTTATTAATTAAACCGGGTGAAGAATTTTCTTTAGTAAAAGCCTTGGGGGAAGTTGATGGTCAACATGGATATTTACCAGAGTTAGTAATTAAAGAAAATAAAACAACCCCCGAATTTGGCGGAGGTTTATGTCAGGTTGGCACAACAATGTTTCGTGCTACTTTTAATAGCGGTTTGCCAGTAACTGCACGAACAAATCATTCATATCGCGTAGCTTATTATGAACCGGCTGGAACCGACGCGACAATTTATGATCCATATCCTGATTATCGTTTTATTAATGATACGGGCCATTATATTTTAATTCAGTCGAGAATGTCGGGAAATAATTTAGCTTTTGATTTTTGGGGAACTAAAGATGGAAGACAAGTAGTATTTACCAAACCAACTATTTATAATATTGTTCCTCCGCCACCAACAAAAACTGTTGAAACGACTGATTTACCTGAAGGTCAAAAAAAATGTACGGAAAAAGCTCATAATGGAGCCGACGCTTTTTTTGACTATACGGTGACATATCCTAATGGTGATATTAAGCATAAGCGTTTTAGCTCACATTATGTTCCCTGGCAAGCTGTTTGTTTAGTTGGAGTAAAAAAAATTCCCGACACAACAATTCCTTCAATGCCAACTTCAACAGTGACACCAAGTGTCACTCCTCTAATTCACTAAAAAAATATAAAGAAGGTTGCTTAATAGTTCGATATAGTGTAAGCTAATAGCCTAATTCACTAATTCAAAATATATGTTGAATTATATGATGGATGGCGATGCTGCGACCGAAGCTGATGAAAAGGTTGAGGAAGCTGAAGAAGAAGTAAAAGAGGCGCATAAAGAAGCCGCTGATGAACACGAAAAAGCTGCTGAATAAATTAGTAGTACAAAACCCCGCATTAGTGCGGGGTTTTGTTATAATTAATAAAAAAATTCCGTCAGTTTTAAACCAACGGAATTAAGTGGGATGAGAAGGACTCGAACCTCCGAAGTCATTAAGACGACAGATTTACAGTCTGCTACATTTGCCGCTTTGTTATCATCCCATTAAAAAAGATCATCTAAAGCGGGTAGGCAAGAAATTTTCATCAGAAAGAATCTAGTCGAAACCGGATTGTTTCTGACGAATAAATCCCCATGCTTGTCGTGCCTATCCCGCTTTAAGTGACCTTTGTCCTTAAACTAATTGTAAAATACCCAAACTGGGTGATGTGCTAGTCTAGCATAGCTAAAAATAAAAGTCAAGACCTATGTGTCTTGGCTCTTTTAATTTAGCTAATATTAGATAAAAAAAATATCTTTTCCCCCATTTTTCCCCTTGTTTTACACCAGGGAGCTAATAATGGAATCAAGTTTTTTATAAATTGCTTGAGTATCTGGTTTAGGACGTTTTTTAAGGTTTTTACGATATATAGGAATATTTTTAATAAAGTCAGCGGCTTTTTTAGCTGTTAGTTCTTCAGCCCAATTTCCGTAGCCAAGCTTTTTAATATAGAGTGCATTAATGACTTGTTCAATCTGCCCGCCCACGGGAAGAGCAAAATAAGGTTTATCAAGCCACAAAGCTTCTGAAACCAGGCTCATACCGACGGTGCCAATAATTGCCTTACAGCTGGCTAGCTCTTTATACATTTCACTGTGGTAATTTTTAAGTAATAAATTCTTATCTTTTCTAATACCCGGTCGACCGCTGTAAACTATAAAATGTTGTTTGGGAAGTTTTTTTAACTCATCTAAAATATAATCAAAGTTAGAATTTTGATACACTAAAATAAAATCTTTAACAGTTGGTTTTTCGTTTCTAATTTTTTCGCGAACAATTGGCGGAAAAAGAAAACTGCGCGCTTTGGTAATTTTTGTTTTAAAAAATGAAATAAATAAATAATAATCTGCTCCCCAGACCATTGATTTTGTAACGAGTTTAACCGCAGCTAAGTCGCGTTTATATTTTTTGGGAACTGAAATTTCCGAATTAGTTAATTGATGTTGGTTATCAATTGAGATAAGAGGCAGTTTTTCTAAGTGTGCAATGGCAGCAGATAATGGTTCAAAATCAGTAATAACCAAATCAGCCTTAAAGGCTTTTATTTTTTTGTATAAACTAGGCCACTTCGTTGTACCACGTACGATTGTTAAAGCATTATCATAAAATGTTCGCCAATACGAAAGTTTATTGTTTTGATAATTTAAACCAAGGCCGGGAATTACCACTACCGGAAAATCCTTACTGAGCATGTCAGCCGATTGGTTATACGCTAAAATCATCAGTTGATGTTTCTGACGTTTAAGATGAATCAAGGTTTCATGACTTCGTGCGGCATGTCCAAAACCTTGGCCAGCAACGCCATAAATAATTCGAGCCATAGTTAATGATGAGTTATATTCCTATATAAGTTAGTATAACACATCAAACAAAACGCGTTATGATAAATATGAGAATAACGCCGACAATCGTTAGAGCAATTGTTTTATATGAACTATGTTGGCTATGGGCTTCGGGTAAGATGTCTGTTGCGCCAATATAGAGAAGAAAACCAGCAAAAAATCCAAGATATAACACTAGGAAATTACTAGGCACGGTGAACAATAAAGTTGAAAGCACACCAATGATTGGCGCAAGAGCGTCGAGTAATAAAAATATCTTGGATTTTTTTGTAGTGTTTTGATTGTGTAACATAAGCGACACAGTGTTCATGCCATCGGTAAAGTCATGTGAAATAACAGCAATGGCGACAACAAGACCAACCGCCGGGCTAATTTGGAAGGCTAAGCCAATACCAACTCCATCCATTAAACTATGGCCGATCAAAGCAAAAGCTGAGAGAACGCCGACATGAGGATGAGTATGCACGGCGTATTCATTTTCATGGCTATGATGCAAAAGTACAGATTTTTCCAAAATATGAAACAAAAGAAAACCAACAACCAGCGCAATCATCGGACCAATGGCGTTAAAATTATGTTCTTGAATTTGAGAAATAATTTCCGGGAAAATATCAAAAGCCACTACTCCCAATAAAACTCCGGCGGTAAAACCCATGATAGAATGAATTTTTTCTTTAAAACGAAGAGCGAATAACCCACCAAAATAAGTTGAAAAAAACGTGGCGATTGAAAGTAAAAATGCTGGCATATTATTTATTACATGAATGGCATAGTCCGAAGAACTCCAGACTATGATTTAAAATTGTAAATGATTTTTGTTTTTTAAGTTTTGCTTCAAGTTTTTCAAAACTATCATCAATATAAACATCCTCAACCTTTTGACAATTATTGCAGATTAGATGATGGTGATGAGGTAGATTGGCAATTTCATATCTCATCTTTCCATCACCAAAATTAATCTCAATGATAATATGCTGTTCAACTAAGAATTCAAGTTCCCGATACACAGTTGTTTTATTAACCATGCGTACTTTTTTTGTTAAAGCCTTTTGTAATTCAAGAGCATCGGTTGGTTTTTTGTTCTTGCTTAAAAAAGAAATAATAAAACGCCGCACCTCAGTGATCTTATGGCCCTCTGCTCGAAGTTTTTCTAGAATTGTTGTTTGGTCAATCATACTATAATAATACGCAACTTAGTTGCGTATGTCAATAGAGGTCATTTAATGATGATGAGCGTGTGTCGAACTACCTTTTGATACTATATTCCACTTAGTCAAAACATAGGCCACGAACGCAGTAGTGAGGGGGACGGCGAGAACTAGGGCGGAACCGCCAATTAAAGCTCGAGCAATTTCTTCAGCGACCAGTTCGCTATTTAATATATACGTCAGAGGTTGTGCGTAATCATGGAAAAGTAGTACCAATGGGAATGATGCTCCGACATAAGCTAACACCAAAGTATTAATTAAAGAAGCAATATGTTCTTTACCAACAGAAATTCCGCCACTATATAACTCTTTAAAAGTTGATTTTGGGTTAGCTTTTTTAAGCTCATCAACCACAGCCGCTTGTGCTGTAGTAATATCATCAAGTACGCCAAGAACACCAATGATAATTCCTCCAAGTAATAAACCCCGCAAATTAATTACACCAGCTGAACTAAATTGTGCATACACAGCATCTTCTGACCCGGAGCCAAATAATTTGAGCCAATGTATAACGCCGTAATCAAGACCAAGAGCAATGGCGATGGTTGCTATTGTACTAATAACCGCTAATGAAGTACGAAGATTAAAACCGTGCGCAACATAAATTGAAACAACGGCAATAGCGATAGCTCCGATTAGACAAATAATAAGCGGATTTTTTCCAGCCAATATTTGTGGCACTATATATTTCATAATGACCAAAAAACTAAATCCTAAACCGAGCAACGAACCAAAGCCTTTATATTTTCCAATAACAATTACCAAGATAAAAAATAAAATTGCCAGCCAGATCATCGAATCAAAACGATAGCGTTCGCTGACAGTGTAATAGACATTTTGACCATCATCAACTTTCGTGACGTAGACAGTTTCACCAACTTTTAAATCTTGGTCATTGCCACTGACTTTCGGATAATAGGGAACATCCTTAGAGTTACCTTTTTCCGCACCGTCTAAAAAAGTGACAGTAACGTTTTGAATATTTTGATCATACGCTGGATCATTCGGATCAGTGTCTGCTTTAGTGTTAAGTATTTTAGTGACTTTCGCCTTGTAATAGTCAGTTTTTGGATTTGCAGATGAAGGAGTAGTGTTATTTTGCGCTAAAGCGCTACTGACACTAAGTCCAAAGACGCTAATTGCTATCACGATGAGGTAAAGAATTTTTTTCATATTGGTTTTATGATAGCAAAAGCGGACTTATCGCACAATGATTTTTATTTTATTCTTTATTTAAGTACTTTTTCCGCTCCTTTTCTGGAAATTTTTCAATCGCGTATCTAAGCATAGTGCGCGGCATTGTTCGCGCGTATTGGTTTAGAAAGGCTTTAAGATGAATTTCTGATCGTTTGCCCATTTCCCGCAACATCCAGCCAACGGCTTTATGCATTAAGTCATGTTCATCATGTAGTAATTTTTTTGACAAGGTTATGATTGGCTTAAAGTCATTATTTTTAATATGTGCCGCTGTAGAAATTACAGCAATGCGGCGTTCCCAAAGATTTTTTGAGTTGGCCATTTTTTCTAAGATCTTAGTTGATTTGTTTAATAATGAATCGCCTAAAATTTTATGCACACTTAAATCCACCAAATCCCAGTTATTGATATATTTAGTGTTTTTTAAATAAAAATCTACTATCTTTTGTTTATCTTTTGCTTTTATATATTGCTCAACTAAAATTAATAAAGCGATTAATCTGATTTCATGATATTTAAATTTCAAAAGCATCTGCACTTCATTCAATTTTAGATCGCTGAATTGTCGGGCAATGAGGCGCGATTGAGGAACAGTGAGTCCTAAAAAAACGTCATTGGCGCCGTATTGGCCTGGTCCGGTTTTAAAATAGCGAGCTAAAAGTATAGCCTTTCTCTTATTAGCTTTATTTTTGGCTATTTTTATGACTTTTTCGTAGTTTTTCATAGCTTAATTATACCCTAAAAGGCTACATATTGACAAAATATGATATATATGATATAATATAAAAAATAAAAATAGTCCTTCAAATCTAAATAAACGGAGAAAATAAATGAATTTTGCATCATTGGCTACATGGAAAAATTTTCGTTATATTTCTGGCGAAAAATTATTTGAAGATCCTGATTTTAAGATAGCTCATCTACATATTCCGGAAGAAATTATTATTTTGGGGAATGAAGTTGAGTTAATGAGAACTATCAAAGAGGTTTTCCCGGGTCAGGCTTCATATAATCCCTGGGATGACATTGATTCAAGAATTGACGAAGAGTTGCTGAGCGGAGAAAACATGATTGACGAAGAAGAGATTCTTGAAATCTGCGACGCCAATGTTGAAGAGATGTCGATAGATGATTATATGGAAATTTTCGGCGACGATTATACCTATATTTATTATAACGACTTTTCAGTAAGCTCAACAAAGTTTACAGTGAACGGAGTTGATGCCGATGAGTTTAACGATCAATCGTTAGATGAAGCAATAGATTCACTGTACAGTAGTAATTACAACCCTGGTAAAATTGGACGAGGCGGAAAAGTACAAAGATTTACACGCAATACCAGATGGTTTAAGGGGGAGCTTGTAACAGTAGATATCCCCGCGATGCAGAAGAAAAAACAAACAATAATCATCAAAAAATTCGGCAAGAAAGATCATCCGGAAGATACATTTGTGAAAAGAGACAACCGTAAACTGTACAGAAAAAATTCTTTTGAATTAACATCTGAAGCAAATGATTTCTTTAATCGCGAGCTTGAAACAGAGAGTACTCGGCGTAACCACTTTTCGTTAATGGCTGAAGTCGATGAGATATTTGATGAAACTAATGATTTATATATCAAAAGAATGACAGAATTTTACAAGGATATTATTGAAACAAAAGAAATTCTCTGGATGTTTGATTCATTAAGTGAATTTAAGAATGCTGCATAAAAAAGCAGCGCAACAAAAAGGGACTTGCAAAATACGCAAGTCCTTTTTCCTATCCAAAAATATTCTTATCAAATTTTAACCTTTAAATTGTACAGAGAAATTATACATACCCATGCCGCAAACAGCGCTCAACGTCGCTCCTGGTTGTTGCACAGGAATATCTATATCTGTTGTTCCGGTCGGTGGCAAATTTTTAAAATAGCCAAGTGAAGGAATACGCAGAGAAGAGGAGCAATCAAAAGTACTGGAAGTTTTAACTCGAAGTACTGTTGGCACATTAGCTTTAGCTAAACTAACAGTTGGGTTATAACCACCTTTAGCATTAATTTCAATTATTTGTTTATCATTATCCATACTCACATTTTGGCTTGTTGTAGCACCTGCGCCGCTCACTGCGAAAGTCGTTACTTTTGGTGTCTGGTTAGCAGCTATAATCCAAATAATAATGACAAGGACTATTGGGCCAGCAATGAGAAGAAATTTTTTCATATAAATATAGTATAGCTTATTTTAAATATTGAAAATAGGGGCAATAATACCAAGAGCTACAAAACTATTTAAAATATTGAAAAGCGCGAACATTAATACAACAAAACCCATAATTTTAAATAAAAAGCCTGAGTTATTGCGAAGTTTTTCAGCCATTGATGAGCCATAGCTAATAAGCCCTAAAACCGGCAAAGTGCCAAGAGCAAAGGCGAGCATTGTTCCCGCGCCGCTCCAAAAGCTATGAGTAGTTAAAGCAAAAAGCTGCATTGATTGTGTAAAACCGCAGGGCAAGAAAAAGGTTATGGCACCGATGACAAAAGGAATAACAGCATGGTTAAGAGATTTTAAACCAAGCATTTTTTTGCTTAAACTTGAGGGCATCCGAATTTGTAAAAAAGGAACATTTAAAAGATTTAATCCAAGCATAATCATGATTAGAGCAATAACAAGTCCTAGAACTGATGAGCCAACAGCACTAATTTGAATTACAGAACCAAGCGCTCCTAAAACTCCTCCCAGAATAAAAAAACTAATCAATCGTCCTACATGAAACATAATATGTGGTCGAGCACTATTTTGTTTAGCAAAATTTGCGGACAGCGATAAAACTAAACCGCCAACTACGGCCATACAACTTGAAAGTGAAGCAACAATACCAATAAAAAATGCCGTTGGGTACGTAACAGTAGAAGCATTGATTAAATTTACTAAACCAAGTTTTTGTAAACCTAAAAATCCGGCAAAAATAATTAGAGCGATAATAGCTGCTTGTCCATATTTTTTTGTACTTGAATTTTTTGTTTCCGGGAGATCTGCCAAAGAGTAGCCATAATTTTTAAGAGCATCGCTAAGCATTACGCGAATTTCATCATGAGGCATTTCTCCGAATTCTCCCGTAACAGTAATACTGTTATTTTTTAGGCTAGCTTTGGCGTGAGTGACTTGTGTAAGTCCGACAAGTTCAGTTTCAGTTACCACAACGCAGGAAGCGCAGTGCATGCCAATAACGTGAAATGTAAACGTTTGTTGCATATTATAATTTTTTAGTTTTAATACGAAGTGAATTGGAAACAACACTAACGCTTGAAAGGCCCATAGCAAGTCCAGCAAAGATTGGGTTTAAGAGCCAACCGAAAATAGGAAAGAATAAGCCACCAGCTAAAGGAATACCAACAATATTATAAATAAAAGCCCAAAACAAATTTTGTTTAATGCCACGCATTGTTAATTTTGATAAACGAATCGCTTTCACAATTTTAGAAATGTCGCCGTGTAAAAGAGTAATCCCGGCTGATTCAATAGCAACATCAGTGCCAGTAGCCATAGCTATACCAACATCAGCTTGTGCCAGAGCTGGTGCATCATTAATACCATCACCAACCATAGCGACAATGTTGCCGGCGGTCTGTAGTTGTTTAATTTTTTCTAATTTATCTTGCGGTAAAACTTCAGCGACAACTTCATCAATAGCTAGCTCTTTGGCAATAAAATGAGCGGTTTTTATATTATCACCGGTTAATAAAACTATTTTAATTCCAAGATCGTGCAATTGTTTGATAGATTGTTTTGCTGCGCTCTTTAAAGTATCAGATACAAAAACTGTCGCTAGTACTTTTCCTTTAATGGCTAACATAATTGGGGTTTTACCTTCCGAACTTTCTTGATCTAATTCTTTTGTATTAAAGTTAAGCTTTAGATCAGAAATTAATTTTTCATTACCAATAAAATATTCCTGATTATTAATAGTACCTTGTAAACCCATGCCTTTTATAGCTTCGAAATTATTGACATTCTGAGTTTCAATATTTTTTGTTTTTCCATAGTTTAAAATAGCGTGCGCTAAAGGATGCTCTGATTTTTGTTCGAGCGAAACTAATATAGAAAGTAATGCTTCTTCAGTTTTATCACTATAATTTTTAAAACTAACCAACTCAGGTTGCCCCTTGGTTAAGGTTCCGGTTTTGTCCATGACAATAGTAGTAACTGATTGTAATTTTTGCAAAGTCGCGGCGTCTTTAATTAAGATTCCATTTTGCGCGCCTTTACCAACGCCAACAATAATAGCGGTTGGAGTGGCTAAACCTAAAGCGCAAGGACAAGCAATAACTAAAATGCCGACAAAGCAAGTTAGACCATAAGACAAAGCATGAGCAAAGCCCAAACTCGGAATGCCAAAAAGTAACCACGCGGCTAAAGCAATAAAAGATAAGACTAACACAATTGGTACAAAGACGCCGGAAATTTTATCAGCCAACGCTTGAATTGGCGCTTTGGAATTTTGCGCTTCTTCTACCATGCTAATAATATGAGCAAGCATTGTTTCGGAACCAACTTTTGTCGCTTTGAAATGGAAAGTGCCAGTTGTATTAATAGTTCCGGCAATAACAGTATCGCCAACATTCTTTGTCACGGCCATTGGTTCGCCACTAATCATACTTTCATCAACATAACTTGAACCCTCAATAACTGTGCCGTCAACTGGAATTTTTCCACCTGGTTTAACAATAATATGATCGCCATGTTGAACTTTATCAATCGCTATTTCAATTTCTTGACCTTTGCGAATAATCAAAGCGGTTTTAGCTTGAAGATTTAAGAGTTTTTGTATAGCATCGCCGGTTTTTAATTTAGAGCGCGCTTCTAAATATTTTCCTAAGCTAATTAAGACTAGGACAATAATAGTAACGTCATAATATGTCTGTTCGGTATTAATAATATTTTTAAGCGATGAAGCAAAAATAGTAATTGTTACACTATACAGAAATGCCGCTGTCGTACCAAGTCCAACCAACGTATCCATATTAGCAACGCCATAACGAATAAAACGCCAAAGTCCGGTCAAGTATGGTCGACCAATGGAAATAAAAATATACAAAGCGAAAATTGGCATTGTATAGTAAAATATATTTTTTATAATTTCAGGCATCTCGCCAAAAAAAGATAATTGAGCTCCAATGTTCCAGGCCATCATTACTAAACTAAGAACAGCAATAGGCAAAGCAATTAAAAGCGGTGTGAAATTAATTTTTCCTTTTTCATTTGCATCAAGTTTCAAGTGATAACCGAATTTTTTTAAAAGTTTTGATAATGTTTGCGGATTAGTTTGTTCAGAGTTATACACAATAACTGCTTTTTCAGTAGCATAATTAACTTCAACTGAATGTACTCCCGTTGCTTTACTCAAGGTTTTATCAATAACAATAGCGCAACTTGCGCAGTGCATACCAACAATAGGAAATGTTTGTTTCATTTCCATATTATTTTCTTTTAAGACGATAAACTTTTAAAATCTCATCCGTGGCTTTTTTCTCTTTACCTTTTTTAATTTGACTAACCAAGCACGAAGCAAGATGATCTTCCATCAAAGCATCTTCAACGCCAGCCAAAGCTTGTTTAACGGCTGAGGTTTGCGTAATAACGTCAATACAGTAAATGTCATTTTTAACCATTTCTTGTAAGCCGCGTACTTGCCCTTCAATAATTTTGAGGCGGCGCAGCAATTGTTCTCGATTGTGTTTCATATGTTTGTTTATACCCTATGGGGGTATAGTATCTATTAGATCAAAAAATGTAAAGGGGATAAGTAATAATATTGACAAAATATTGTTTTCGTGATACTTTTATATATTAAAAGTATTTTAAAAACTTAATTAAAAGAGGTACAAATGTCACACACAAATGGGGCGCCAAAGAATTACAATAATCTAAAGGCCGAAGAAAAATTAATGGATAAATCATTTGATACATTTCTTGCACTCTTGGCAAAAGGGAAAATTACTCAGTTTAATCTTGACGACAAAGATGATGTGGCAAAGTTTGATAATTTAAGATATTCTTTCATGGCGGAAATCAATTCATGGTTTAATGGCTTAGCCTGGGATTTTGACGGAACTGATTATGCAGCTGGTTCAATTGTGTTAAAAGATATTCCTGAACCACATGATGATACTATAAAAGATTTATATTGCATCAGCTTCGTCTTTGATCAATATGAAGATCGTGCAGCGCTTGAGCCATATAATGATGAAAAAACTGAGATCTTGAAAGAAGGTTTCAGTGGCACACATGAGCAAGGTATTAATAAACTTAAAGAGCTTATGAAAAAAGCGCAAATTTATAAATTAAAATACTCGTAAAAATAATTCGTACAACAAAAAAGGAACTGTAAACAGTTCCTTTTTTACTTACTAAATTTTAATTTAGTTAGTTGAAGTGTCGCCATCCTGTAATTGGATATTTGGTTGGGCTGGAGTTGTACCAGTCGCAGTTTGCAATTGACCACAAACTTTTAGATCAGCGGTATACTTTGTCCAGG
>CAYRGL010000003.1:0-15800 GCA_964423915.1 uncultured Gammaproteobacteria bacterium
TGGTTCCTAAAATTGCCAAGACAGCGGAAGAGTGGGGAGCAATTGCTTTTGACGCTGGCAAACAACAAGCAAAGATGCTTAGAGGAGTAGCCAATCAAGCTGTACATGGTTTAGTCACTAAAACTTTTCAACTTACAGATGGTATTATAGGTGGGACGTCAGCCGCTGCAAAGTATACTTATGAAACGGGAAATTTAGTTCGAGGATATGATCATTTTAAGAAAAATTGGAATATTATGAAAGAAGGAATGAACATATTGCAATCAGAGGTTTTAAATAGTCAAGAGTTAAAGACTGTTAAAAATATCATAAACAGAGCCTGGAGAACTAATTATAAATAATAGTATGGAGTATTATACTTTTACTAGAGAATTATTAAATCGATTTCCAAAATTTAGAGAATTTTATTTAGATATTCGTAAAGCAAATGAGATAAATCTTTTACCCTCAAACCTGGGATTTGATTTTATACATTATTTAGACCAGCCAAGTCTTAATAATGGTACTATCCAAATATTTCAGGATTTATTGTCAGATATGAAGAGTTCTGGTGATGAAGAACTTATCATGTTATATAATGAAATATTAGATGATATAGCTAATACTTCTTATTTGAAGAATGAATTAATGACTAGAAATATTATTTTTGACATTGTTGATCCTTATGCTCTTGTTTCTAAGGATGAGGCGAGGGCAAAGTTTCTAAAAAAAAGAATCGAAATTGACTATACGGGTAATAAATATATTGAAGATAATAAAAAGTTGTTAGAAGAATATAAAAAGTAGTTTAGCTTTAGTAGAAGATCTTAGTAGGTGAGGTTATTAATGAATCCTGCCGGCCTTGTAGGGTATTTATATTGATGATGCGTGGATTGTTGAATTAGTTCTCATGTTGTGGCTTAAAAATACTTTCCCTCATACCCTCTTTTATTAACTAATAAAGGAGGGTATGTTATTTTTTTCTTTTTTAAGAAAACTAATGGCAGGTTTTCTTATGGCTCTTTTTGCTCTTTTCCCTTATATAAAAATTTTTGCTAAAGATCAAAGCAGTGTAAACGTTTATTATATTCATCAGGATCATTTAAACGGCGCCAATCTCGTGACTAACGGTTCAGGACTTGTGGATGAACTGTTCGACTATTATCCGTTCGGCTCAATTCGTTTAGATAATCATTCAAGTTCTCATAATGAAAAACGAAAATATATTGGGCAAGAATATGATGTCGGTAGTGGTTTAGAATATTTACATGCCCGTTATTATAATCCGCAGCTTGGCAAGTTTATTAGTCAGGATCCACAGTTTTGGCCAGTGCCAAGTGAAGATACGTTACTTGATCCGCAGCAATTTAATAGTTATAGCTATAGTAGAAATAATCCAATAAATTATTCAGATCCTTTGGGTCTTTCAAGTGCGACGTTTAACTCAATGCCCAATGGAGGTTGGAAATTCGGACAAGCTATGGGACAATTTAATAATGTGAATGCCTATTATAACGGTACTGGCAGTTCGCGAACAACCTATAGTTGTGTTGAATATGCTAAACGGTATATGAGCCAACAATATGGAATAAATAGTATTGGTTCTGTCGGCGACGCTAAATCAATGTGGGAGATGGTAAATACAATTAATAATCGTTTAGCACAAGCTGGTTCACAATATAATTTTCAACAGCATGTAAATGGTTCTAACTCATTGCCTAGTGAAGGAGATTTATTATTTTGGACCGAAGGACAGTATGGTCATGTTATGGTAGTGACGGAGTCGGCAATTAATAAAAATACCGGTCAAGGTTATGTTGAAATAATTGATCAAAATGCAAACAGCCAAGCTGTACGACGTCTTGATGTAAAAAGTAGTAACGGAAATTACACCATAACTCATAAAAGCGGAATAAACGATGTTCCGGTAGCAGGTTGGTTTAGTGTAGAGTCAACAGCGCAAAAAACAAGTACAACTGCCAATGTCTCCGCTCCAAAAAGTTCTTGGCTAGAACAGACTTGGAATAAGGCCAAAAATTTTATTGGAAGTTTATTTAAACACTAATATGAATAAAAATAAATTTTTAATTTTAATAATTGTGGTAGTTATTGCTATTTTCAGTTTTTATATTTTTAAAAGTAATAAAAATATTGTGGCAAATGAAAAATGTGTAGATAAAATTTTCTCAATAAATGCGACATTGCAAAGCGGAGAAAGGGGGACAGCGTATATCATGGATAATCATTGCGAGTTGCCAGTCCACGCAAATCAAGTTTTGGCGTTTACTATATTAAATGATGGCGCGATTCAAGATAATCTAAGTCAAACAAAACTCTATCTTTGGTTACGACAAAGCGATGAAACCACTCAGCAACAAATTGAAAATATTGCTTCAAAACAATTTAAGAAAAATAATGAGTGCGTCGCTAAACAAACAGAGTATAGCTCAAATGAAAATATAATGATGTATGGCCTTGAAACTCAAAAAACCAATCAACCTTGTGTTTTGTTTGGCCCAGTTAATGATTATTACTCAGAATTATTCATGAGCGTTAATAATGTCATTATTGCGCAGCGTAATGATGGCGCAACGGGTATTGAACCTTATAGTGAAGCATCAATTCATTTTATCCAAATTAAGTAAGCAAAAAGGGAATCGTTTGATTCCCTTTCTTTGTAAGCTTTTTGCTTTGGCCTTTTATTTTTCGAAAGCCTTATCAAATTGTTTTTTAATGTCTTCCGGCAGAACAGTCGGTAACATCATGTAGTTATAATGTATGACCCCATCATCATCTGTCTCCTTAACAACTTTTTCAGTTATCTTAACATGTTTATAGGGTTCAAATACCATAGCCGGTACGAACTCATCAATTTGTACCATCCAGCAGCATTTTTGTGGTATATTTTGATGATAGAGATTACGTTTTTCTTTGTGTACGTAGAAATATTCATCATCGTTAACTTTGACCAAATGGCTTTCACCTTTGCTTAAATCCTGCTTATGCGTATCCTTGATTTTTAACCAATTGTTATCATTTTCCATAACAACCGGCTTTTCATCGTTATTAAAGCCGCCGTCAACCAGCGAATGAAATAAGTCATATGTATCTTTATAGAAAAACCAGTATCCATCGGTGCTAAAACCAATACGCGGTAAGCCGCATTTTGGTTCGCCTGAGTACTCAATTAAATCACCTGTTCCCGGTTTGAAAACCAGAACTGAAAACGTTGAATCGACCAGCGTTTCTACGTTGTTCGAATTTTTTGTTTTTGATGAGTCAATGATAACTTCCGGTGCGTTTGAACTTTTTGTTGAATCAGTATTTTGCGCTAGGGCAAAATTTGAAAGCAACATCAAGCTTAGAAACATTATATTTCTTATTGTTCTCATTTTGTCCTCCAAATATGAGTGTTAATTTAAAAGTACATGTTTAATAAATTATCCTACATAAAAGGGTCTCTTTTGTCAAGAGGCCCTTTATTTTATATATTTTATTAAGATTTTTACTTTTTTACCATTGCCTTAAGTTCTTCTAAGCTTTCTTTAATATCAGCAATAGCGCTTAACTCAGTACGGATTTCCGTTTCAGTTTTTTCGCTAAATTTCTTTTCACCGCGCAAACCGCTCATAATAACTTCATTTCCAATAAAGCTTGAAACAAAGAGGCCGGTTACTAACATAATAATCATACCAACAATAAGTGACAGGGGACCATCCCACCATAATTCATTGCTTAAATTAATTGTTGAAGGATCAAGTTGTAAAGCTTTGACCTGTAACATAATAAAATCTGTGGTGTGCCACACTCCTCGCCAAAATAAAACAACTCCAATGCCTCCAATAATCGCATAGCTAATCGGGTAGTGACTTAGAAAGCGACGCACCCAATTTTCCAGCTTGTAAAAAATATTATTTTTCATAATTTACTTAGTGTGTTTAAGAGAGAAAACAAAAATTAATATATAAAAAATTAATCCATAGGCGCAGGTCGGCAGACCCAAACTATAATGAATAGCACCACTTATAATATTAGGAATTTCCAGGACAACAAAACGACCGGCAAATAGAATACCAATCGCGGAAATAATTAATAAAGTTATACGCGCTTTTTGAACTTCAATAATATGTATCATGCCAAGAAAACTGATCACTAACATGATAAAGAAAAACCCAAAACCAAACCAACAGGCCGGATAACCTAGAAAATAGGGACAGCCTTCGTTAAAGGCGCAGACATTAGTAAATAATTTTTTAGCACTTAAATAACCAGCAAACAACGAACCGGCTAACGAGAGATAAACCATCAGCCGAAGATAACGTGAGCGCATAGAATATATTAAGAATAAGTTTATTCGTCTCTATTTCTTTCTTTTCTATCGTTCAACCCCTTTATACTTGGAGTGATTGTTTCGGTTGGTGTTTGCAACTGAAGAGATGGCATTTGGTTGTCATCTTCTGTTGCCTGTACGTCTGATTTTTGATTGTCATCAGTTTTTAGATTTATTTTAAACTGTGATGATGCGGCTTGACTTTTCAATTTTTCAAGAGAAATGGAAATTTCCGCGGCGGCTTCTTGATGACCTCGTTTTTCTAAATCATTTCTGACTTGTTCGAGATTTTTAAAGGTGTTTTGCAAACGAACTTGTGTCTCAATTTGAGCGGCCTTGGTTTGTTCTTCGATTTTATTTTTTTCTTGCAAATTAGTGGTTTGATTTATTTTAGTGTTAAGCGCATTGACTTCTTTAATTCGTTCACCCGCATGTTCAGCTTCTTGGGCTGCCTTGTTCTCTTCGCTGGGTGCTAAGGTAGTTTCAATTTGTTCAGCCGCTAATTTAACTGGATGCAAGAAATCACCGGGCAACGAATTTTCAGTGGCAAAGACTGTGCCGCCCACAAGAATCAAAGCGATTACGGCCAGGGCAATACCGTAGGAATAATGGAAAGAGAAAAAGGGAGCGCGAACTTTAAAAAGCGACTTATTTTCTTGAATATGTTTGAAGAGCTCGTTTTTTAAAACGGCTTGACGTTCGGGTTTTAATTGATGTTGTTGTTCTAGTTCGTGTAGAACTTCTGCAAAATGATCTTTCATATAATTAATCTTGTTTGGGAAATGTTTGGTTGATTTTTCTAATAGCCCGATGTTGCATAACGCGAACGCTGATTACTGTTTTCTTTAAAATTTTCGCTGTTTCTTCAACACTTAACTCTTGCAAAAAACGTAATTCTAAGACTTGTCGATACAGAGAAGGCAGATCATGCAACGCTTTATGTAGCTGCTGACGTGAAATAGTGTCGGCGGCTTGCGTTTGCGGATCGTCATTGCTCGCCAAATCATAATGATTTTCTATAGTTTCCGGCGTCGGTCGACGCTTGAGAATTCGATAGTGGTCATTAATAAGATTGCGCGCAATGGTGTAGAGCCAAGCGTTAAAGTATATTTTTTCTGTCGTGAGCTTAGGCAGCGCTTGCCAAGCCTTTAAGAAGGTTTCTTGCAAAATATCCTCAGCCTGTTCGCGCGTTGGCAATTTATAGCTAATAAAGCGATATATTTTAGCCGCAAATAAATCGTACAATGTGCCAAAGGCAATTTGATCCCGTTCCTTAGCTTTAAGGATTAAATCGTGAAGCTCAGTTTGGTTAATATGGTCAGTAGAGCTCATAGTATATAACGTCATTATAAACTATTTGTTTCGAAAGCGTCTATGTTGAGGTTTGGAGAAATTTTTCTTATATTTTGGTCGAGAAAATGCTTTTGATTGTCGTTTTTCCGGGTTAGAAACTGCGGTTTGCGGCTTATTATGAGTTGGCAAGGATTTTTTAATGAGACGCTCAATATTCCGAACGTCATTTTGTTGATGCGGCATGGCAAAAGAAATAGCATGTCCAACCGCGCCAGCACGGCCTGTTCGGCCAATGCGATGCACATAATCTTCGGCTTGTTCTGGCATATCATAATTAATAACCAATTCAATATTGCGTACATCAATGCCACGGGCAGCAATATCGGTCGCCACTAACACTCGGTAGCGTCCAAGCTTAAACCCTTCGAGTGCCTCTCTTCGTTGACTTAATGATCGGTTGGAATGCATTTCGTTAGCTGTGTGTCCCATTTTACGAACAATTGAAGCTAATTTTTTTGCTTCGTATTTGGTGCGAGTAAAAACTAAGGTGCTGCCTTTATATTCTTTTAAGATTTTTTCGAGTAACTGAGGTTTTTCTGGTTTAGGAATAAAGTAAATTTCTTGGCTGACATCGGTAGCAGTTGAGCCGGCTGGCGCCACTTCAACGCGTACGGGAAGTTTCATATGTGTTGCCGCCAGTGTTACAATGCGTGCCGGCATTGTTGCGGAAAATAGCATGGTATGACGTTCGCGAGGTAGTGAATCTAAAATAATTTTTATTTGCGGCATAAAGCCCATATCTAACATGCGGTCAGCTTCATCCATGACTAAAATTTTTATTGTTTTTAATGAAACTGTTTTACGTGTTAAGTGATCAATTAAACGACCAGGCGTGGCAATGATAATATGAACTTTGGTTTTTAATTTTCTAAGCTGTCGACCAAAATCTTCGCCGCCAATCAACACGGCGGTTTTTAAGCCAAAGTTTCGGCCAAGTCGCTGGAGTGCTACTTCAACTTGTTGCGCTAATTCTCGAGTTGGTACCAAAACCAAGCCTTGTCCGCCATCACGCGATAAACGTTGAAGCATGGGAATACCAAAAGCTAGAGTCTTACCGGTGCCAGTTTGTGCAATACCAATAATATCTTTGCCCTCCAAGGCAATTGGTATGGATTTTTTTTGAATGGGGGTCGGCGTAACAAAACGACTTTTGACGAGCATTTCAAGAAGTTTTGGCGCAATGCCCAGGCCTTGAAAGCCTGATTCGTTAGTATTCATATGGGCAATCATAGCACAAATCTTTACAAAAAAGTAAAAAAGTAAGGCTTTTTTTCATTGACAAAACGCAATTTTTAGTGTATTATTAAGGTATATTTAGCTAAGAATGAAAGAAAATCGATGTTTGAGTGTATCTTGAGTAAGACTTTAACCATTATATGAATAAAATTAAGCTTTTTGTCGTGAACCATAAACTGGTATCAACTCTGATACTAGTTGTTTTAATTGGTGGCGGATACTGGTGGTATCATTCAGTACAAGCCGCAAAAGTTACCACTAGCTATGTTACTCAGCCAGTCACCAAGGGAACTCTATCTGTTTCTGTTAGTGGCACTGGGCAAGTCTCTCCGACTAACTCCCTTGAGTTTAAACCGCAAGCTTCCGGCACCGTAATTTCCGTTAATGTGGTTGAAGGTCAACAAGTAAAAACAGGCGACGTCTTAGCAACGTTAGATCAACGTGATGCCGATGTCCAGGTTAATCAAGCTCGTGCTTCATTAGCGCAAGCGCAGTCAAGTTATGATAAGTTAGTCGGACCAAGTTCAGCTACAACAATTAAGAATGCCCGTACAGCTTTAGCGCAAGCGCAAAAAAAATTAGCGCAATTATTGGATAGCGATAAAACAAATACGTCTGAAGAACAAGCGATTGTTGCCGCGCAGTCAACATTATCGGATAACCAACGAGATGATCAGTCTACTATTAATCAAAAAATTTCCGACACCTTAAGTAGTTTACAAGATAAAGTTTTAACAATTGCCTCATCACTTGATGCTATCAATAAGATTTTAAATGATTCTAATATTCAACCAACACTGGGAATTCAAAATTTTTCAGCCTTAGCGCAAGCTAAAACATATAATGATCAAGCTAAATCTTTATTTTTAACAGCGCAAGCTAAAGTTTCCGTTGCCACGCTGAGTAATTATTCGAGTATTACTGATGCTGCTTTATCTATGAATCAGGCGCTTAGTAAAACAACGGATGCTTCTAACGAAATGTATATTGTTTTACAGGCAACGATTCCTTCTGGCACGATTACGCAAAGCCAAATTGATTCATATAAATCAACCATGAGCAGCCAAGCCTCTTCGCTCACCACTGCGGTCACAGCCATTCAAAATACAGAGCAAGCAGTTACTGACGCACAAAATACTTTAATTTCAGATATTCGCAAAGATCAACAGGCGCTTAATAGTGCCAACTTAAGTTATCAATCAGCCATTGATACTGCTCGAAATAATATCACCAGCGCGCAAACTCAACTCGATACTGATTTAGCCAATGTTGATCAAGCGGAATTAAGTTCGGCGCAAGCGCAAATTAATTCTGCTGAGGCGCAACTACAGTCAGCGGAAAATGGTTTAAACAATACGATTTTAAAAGCTCCATTTGATGGACAAGTTGCCGTGGTGGATATTAAACCAGGTGATCAAGCAGGTAGTACTACGGCGGCGTTTACCTTAATTACCAAACAAAAAGTTGCCAAAATTACCTTGAACGAAACTGATGTGGCCAAAGTTGCCATCGGGCAAAAAGCGACAATGACCTTTGATGCCCTCGACGGCGTGACTGAAGCCGGAACCGTCATTCAGGTTGATCTCGTTGGAACACTAACACAAAATGTTGTAAGCTACGGCATGCAAATTCTTTTTGATAGTGATAATGCTTCGATCAAACCGGGCATGAGCGTCAGCGCTTCGGTAATTACTAACGTGAAACAAGATGTTTTGATTGTTCCAAGTACGGCGGTTAAAACACAAAATGACGGAAGTTCGTATGTGCAAATTTTAAATAACGGAGTTCCGGAAAATCACGTTGTTACCGTTGGTATTTCTAATGATTCTGCAACTGAAGTTAGCGGTGATATTGCTGAAGGCGATGCGGTTATTACACAAACTGTAACAAGCACCACAGCAGCCAAGCCGGCTACAACCGGATCACTGTTTAATTTAGGCGGCGGTGGAGGAAATCGTGGCTTTGGAGGCGGCGGTGGAGGCACAGGAGGCGGCGGTGGAGCTGGTGTGCGGACTGGAACCGGGGGCTAATATGATTGAATGCATTAACATTACCAAGTCATATTTTAACGGCGATCAAGAAGCGGTCGTGTTAAAAGGTATATCGTTTAGTATTAAAGATGGAGAGTTTGTGGCCATCATGGGACCATCAGGCTCAGGTAAATCCACGCTCATGCATATTTTGGGTGCGCTTGATTCGCCGACTTCAGGTACCTATAAACTAGACGGTAAAGACGTTTCGAAATTTTCTGATGATGAATTAGCTGATATTCGAAAAGAAAAAATTGGTTTTGTTTTTCAATCTTTTAATTTATTGCCTCGTATTACGGTCTTGCGTAATGTTGCGTTGCCTTTAGTCTATGCTGAAGTTCCTAAAGTTAAGCGAGAAGCGGCGGCCGCAAAGTCGTTAGAGCAAGCTGGTTTAGATAAAGATCATTTTCATCATCTTTCAAATCAGTTATCCGGCGGACAAATGCAACGCGTGGCAATTGCGCGCGCTTTAGTTAATGATCCTTCCATGGTTTTAGCTGATGAGCCAACTGGTAACCTTGATACTAAAACTGGTGAAATTGTCTTAGAAACGTTTAAAAAATTAAATGAACAAGGACGAACGATTGTGCTTATTACACACGAAGCTGATGTTGCTAAACATGCTAAACGTATTATTCATATTAAAGATGGATTAATCATTAAAGATGTACTGAATTAATGTATGAAATTTAAAGATTTACTTGAAGAAACCTATGCTGCAGTAACGGTCAATAAAGTTCGTTCTGGTTTAACAATCCTTGGCATTGTGATTGGTGTTGGTTCGGTTATTGGCATGATTTCCATTGGACAAGGGGCACAGGCTTCGGTTGAATCAAGTATTCAATCAATTGGCGCTAATCTTATTACGGTTCAACCTGGACAACAACGTTCCATTGGTACAACGGTGCGTTCGGGCTTAGGTTCTGCTTCAACCTTAACGGTAGCTGATTCAGATGCTATTACCAGTCAGGTTAGTAATATAAAAACAGTCGCACCGGAAAGTGATGGACGTTATCAGGTTACGGCCAAAGGAGCTAACACAAATACACAAATCATTGGAACAACGGAAAATTATTTTACTATCCGTAATCTTGAACTTGAGCAAGGAGCTTTTTTTTCCGCCGAGCAAGTAAAAAATATCAGTAAAGTGGCAGTGATTGGTCCGACCACACGTGATGATTTATTTGGTGCGGGAGCTAATCCGATCGGTCAAACAATCAAAATTAAATCAACTCAATTTACCATTGTTGGCGTTACAAAATCTAAAGGGGGATCAGGCTTTGGTAATCAGGACGATCGTGTTTTTGTTCCGCTTAAAGCCGCACAACGCTTTTTAAGCGGAGGAGAAACCTTATCGTCAATCAATGTGCAGGCAAACAGCGCCTTGGTCATGACACAATTACAACAAGACATCACGAGTTTATTATTAGAGCGCCATAAAATTTCCGATCCAACGGCGGCTGATTTTACGGTTATTAATCAAGCTGATCTTGTTAACGCCGCTTCAAGCGTGACAGGTGTCTTCACCTATTTATTAGCAGCAATTGCCAGTATCTCACTCTTGGTTGGCGGAATTGGTATTATGAACATGATGTTAACGACCGTAACAGAGCGAACACGAGAAATCGGTCTACGCAAAGCTATTGGCGGAAAACGAGCCGATATTAGTGCGCAATTTTTATTTGAGTCCTTGATGTTAACGTTAATTGGCGGTATTGCGGGAGTAGCCTTGGGCTGGATTATTTCCTTTGCAGTTTCTAAGTTTGCCAATATCACAACGCAACTTTCACTGCAATCAATTTTGTTGGCCTTTGGTGTTTCGGCAGCTATTGGTTTAATTTTCGGCTATTATCCAGCACGCCGTGCGGCGCGTCTTAATCCAATTGAGGCGTTGAGATATGAATAATACATTTTATTATTAATTTTTTAATTATGAAAAATAAACAAATTATAATCATGATTGTTATTGCCATAGTGTTCGCGGGCGGAGGTTTTTACGGTGGCTTAAGTTATGAAAAAAATCAAGCGCTTTCTCCGAGCTTTTTTCAAAGCTTAAGTGCGGCGCAGCGCCAGCAAGCCTTTGGACAAAATGCCGGAGGAGCCGGCGGACGTTTTAGAGGTGCCGGTGGAGCTGCTGGCGGCGGATTTACACGCGGTAAAATTCTTAGTCAGGACGATAAGAGCATAACTGTACAATTAGCTGATGGCAGTTCAAAGATTATCTTCTTTTCTGGATCAACGCAGATTCTAAAAAGCGATACCGGTCAAAAGGCTGACTTAGCAGTCGGTAAACAGGTATCGGTTAGCGGAACTACGGGATCTGATGGTACAATAACAGCGAGCTCAATTTCAATTCAGAACATGCCCCCAGCAGCAAATCCAGCTCAAAACAATCCGAGTACCAATAAATAATAAATCATTTTGTGTTTTCTTTCTTACACAGACAAAAAATAATTTGGTCGCAAAAGAAAATCGCTACAAGTATCGTTGTTAGTCTTTTATTTTTAGTGCTTAGTTTTGTTGTTAATAATTACGCTAATGTTTATTCCTTAGCGCATATCAGCAGCCCGGTTAATGATATTATTCTTGATAACATACCAACGGTTGATGTTCATCTTATTTTTTCGGAAGGGGCAATTTTGTTAGTCTTAATTATAGTTGCTCTTCTTGTTAACGAACCAAAATATATTCCATTTGTTGTAAAGTCGATAGCGTTATTTATCATTGTCAGATCATTATTTATGATTTTAACGCATCTAGGACCGCCACATAATCAGATATATATTAATCCTCATGACTTTATTCAAACCGTCAGTGCGGGCGGTGATATGTTCTTTTCAGCACATACTGGCTTGCCATTTTTGATGGCGATTATTTTTTGGCCTAAAAGAATTTTACGTTATTTCTTTTTACTCGCCACAATAATCGGTGGTACAGCAGTTCTCTTAGGACACTTACACTATTCTATTGATGTCTTTTCAGCTTTGTTTATTTCTTTTGGCATATATCACATCGCTAAGTTTTATTTTAAAGAAGATCTAGCATTGCTTGAGTCTTAAATAATTAAAAAGAGACCTGCTAAGCAGGTCTCTTTTTTTGTATTGTTATCCTTGAAAAGCGTTAACAAATTTGACAGTAACAGTTTTTAAATGTTTTTTTCGAGCGGCGGCTTCAATTTTTTTAATAAAGGAGTTTCGGAAACTATAGTTGTAATCAAAGGAGCGCAGCGAGCCAACGGCGTTAAGAGCACCTGGCGCCCATTTCATACTAGTAATAGTATGTCCAACTTTCTTTTTGACAACATGTTTTTTAACAACAGTTTTTGCTTCAACGGCGACGACAGAGTTTGTATAGACTAGTCCGATACTGGCTAAGAGAATGAAGATACTAAAAATTATTTTTTTCATATTTTAAATGTGTTTAAGCATGAATAGTAGTATAGCGTAATTATTAAAACCTTTCAAGTGTTTCGACTTGATTTTTTTAACAAAATATTGTATAGTCGGGGCATAATCGAATTTTGTTCATTAACAATAAAATGGAGAGACGAAATGTCTATAAAAAATGGTAAAGAAACAGATATCCTTCATAAGGGTTATGTCGCGAAGAGATCAGAAGGATCAGCCGTGGTTCCTATATTTATGACAACCACCTACAACTTTAGTTCAGCTGAACAGGGCAAGAAAGCTTTTATTTCAGTGCTTGTGCACGGTGATTTAAAGAGTCATTTAATATATTCGCGCGTTAATCATCCGAATGCACAAATTGTCGAAGAGAGGATCGCGTGTCTTGAAAAAGGAGGAGAATCCGCAGCTGTTTTTACAAGTGGTATGGCGGCGATCACAACTATATTGCAAACTGTATGTGAGCGCGGCAAGACAATCGTATATACCTCCCCGTTATATGGAGGAACTTACGATTTTTTAGCGCATGTTTTAAAACCGAGAGGTTATAAATTAGTGGCGCTTACTTCAGATATTAAAAGTTCAGTTATAAAGATAAAAAAAATCGGAAAAGATCTGGGGCTGTTATTCATTGAGACTCCGGCTAACCCGACTTTAGAAATATTTGACATCGAGTCACTTTGTTTAACGGCCAAGAAAGTTAACCCAAGATGCGTTACGGTTCTGGACAATACCTTTATGGGTATTTTCCAGCAGGGTTTTGCAATTTCACGATTCCTTGATTTGATTGTCTATTCCGGAACAAAATTTCTCGGCGGTCACAGCGACCTTCTCTCAGGTGTAGTCATTAGCCGTAAAGGAAGGTCAAACCTCATGAAAAAAATAAAAATTGAAAGGGCTCGTTATGGCAACATTTTACACCCTTTTGGTTCTTTTCAACTTACCACTCATATCGAAACATGCGAGTCACGTATGGAAAAATTAGCAACTATTGCTACATGTGTTGCAAAAAAATTAGAAGAATCAAATCATCCAAAACTACTAAGAATACTCCATCCGTCGCTTTTCACTGCAGGCACAAAACAGTATAACTTATATAAAAAGCAATGTAGTGCTTCATCCAGCATTATTTCTTTGTGGCTTAAAACCGGACAGAAAGGAACCTTTAGATTTTTAAATAAAGTTCTGGAGCTAGGGGATGGGATTATTCAGCTCGCAGTATCTTTAGGCAGTGTTGAAACCCTTATGTGCCATCCTAGGACAACGACGCATTCAGAAATGTCGCCCAAAGTTCTGGATAAATGTAATATAACAAAAAATTTAGTTCGTCTTTCTGTTGGTCAGGAAAATCCCGAAGATTTAGTGAGAGTAATTTTAGAAGCACTCGACACTATCTAGCTTTGTATTTTGTTCATTAAAAAGCAGCTCTAATAAATTAAGAGCTGTTTTTTTGTGGAAAAAGAATCTTTTTTGGTGTATGATGATATGGTAATTATGTACACATATGTCAAACGAACATGGTTCTCGAAATAAGACCACAGGATTGTCGGGCAGCGCGTATGGTTTAGGTTTTATTGGGGCGGCTATTTATTTTATTCAGCATGCTAATACTTTTTGGATTGGCGTCTTGGGCGTTTTGAAGGCTATTATTTGGCCCTTACTTTTAGTATATAAATTGTTAGAGTTTTTAAAGATGTAATTTTTTTCAATGTCTAAGAAAAAAATCTCAGAAGTCATCATTGAAACACTGGTTGCGGCTGGTGTTAAACGTATTTACGGTATTACCGGAGATTCATTAATGAGTATTTCCGACGCCGTGCGCAGTAATAGCGCAATTGAATGGATGCATCTTCGTCATGAAGAAACAGCGGCTTTTGCCGCGGGCGCTGAAGCTCAACTCACTGGCACATTGACAGTGTGCGCCGGTAGCTGCGGCCCGGGCAACTTGCATCTTATTAATGGTTTGTATGATTGTCAGCGTAGTCGTGTTCCCGTTTTAGCAATTGCCGCGCATGTTCCAAGTCGTGAAGTTGGTACGGCGTATTTTCAAGAAACACATCCAGAACAACTGTTTAAAGAGTGCAGTCATTATTGCGAATTGGTTTCACAGCCTGAACAAATGCCGCAGATTTTAGAAATCGCTATGCGTACCGCTATAGAAAAACGTGGCGTCGCCGTTATAATTATTTCGGGAGATATTGCTCTTAAGGAATGCGCTGCCGTATTAAAAAGTTTTTCCATGGCGCAAACCGAAGCAATTATTCGGCCTTCAGATAAGGAAATAAAAAAAGCTGCGGAGTTATTAAATAATGCTTCTAAGGTGACAGTTCTCGGCGGAATCGGATGCAAGAATGCTCACAAAGAATTAATACAAGTAGCAACAAAGTTACAAGCGCCGATTGTTCATACCTTGCGAGGTAAAGAATGGATTGAGTATGATAATACCTTTGATGTCGGGATGACCGGTTTACTTGGATTTTCATCAGGCTATCATGCGATGATGGACAGCGACGTTTTATTAGTTTTGGGTGCGGATTTTCCCTATCGACAATTTTACCCAGCGCACGCCAAAATAATTCAGGTTGATATTCGCGGTGAACAAATCGGACGGCGAAGCAACGTTGAATTAGCGTTAGTCGGTGATGTACGAGAAACATTGGCAGTACTACTTGGTGAATTAAAAAATAAAAAAGATCGGACGCACCTTGATGCTTCGCTCCAGCACTATACTAAGACGCGACAAGAGCTGGACGAGTTAGCGATGAGTAAAGAAGGCCATACACCAATTCATCCACAATTTTTAGCAAAAACTATTGATGAGCTAGCCGCGGAAAATGCAATTTTTACTTGCGATGTTGGAACGCCAACACTCTGGGCGGCGCGTTATTTAAAAATGAATGGTCAACGCCGCTTACTCGGCTCCTTTGTGCATGGTTCAATGGCCAGTGCTTTACCGCAAGCTATTGGCGCGCAGTCGGCGCAGTTTAACCGACAAGTTATCGCTCTCTGTGGCGACGGAGGTTTAGCTATGCTGTTAGGGGATATCTTATCTTTAAAACAATTAAATCTTCCGGTAAAAATAATTATCTTTAATAATAACTCGCTTGGTTTTGTTGAACTTGAAATGAAAGCGGCGGGACTTCTTGATTATGCAACAGATTTAGATAACCCCGACTTTGCAAAAATTGCCGAAGCTTGCGGTTTGCTCGGTTTGCGCGCAGAAAAACCTGAAGAATTGTCTCCTATGATAAAACAATTATTAAATCATCAAGGTCCAGCTTTGCTTGATGTGAGTGTTAACCGCCAAGAGCTTTCGTTGCCGCCGACAATTACAAAAGAAGAATTTATTGGTTTTGACTTATTTCTTATTAAAGCAGTTTTGAATGGAAGAGGGGATGAAATTGTTGATTTAGCCAAAACAAACCTCTTTCGTTAGTTTCATTGACACCTAAAAATATTTGTGTTATA
>CAYRGL010000004.1:0-15584 GCA_964423915.1 uncultured Gammaproteobacteria bacterium
TAGGGATCAATTTTAATCGCGCTGACGACAAAACCTTTACCAGATAAAATTCTGCCGATAGAAGCGGCCGCTACACCTTTACCAACGCCGGACATAACACCGCCGACCACGAAAATATATTTGGTTGTGACTTTTTTCTTTTTCATTAATGCCAATTAATTAAACTAAGATACCAATTCACTATTCCTGTTCCGTATAAAAGAGAAATAGCGCCCGCTACACTTAAACACGTGCCAAACGCTACCATTGAACCCCAGGTTTTTTTCTTGCTGATTAATAAAATAATTCCGTACACGGCGCCAAGACCATAAGCCAAAAAAAGAGCGGCCACAATTTGTGGCCAGCCGAGCGCGACGCCGAGCAAAAACCCGAGTCGAATATCACCACCGCCAATCCAACGGCCGCGGGAGACTAGATATTGAATAAGGAAAAAACCAGTTCCTATTGTAGCAGAAATTAACAAGTTCTGCCAGCTCATTCCGAGCCAGATATTCACACCCAAAATGATTAACGCCGACGGAATACTGATTTTGTCTAAAATCACATACCAGCGAGCATCCATGATAAAAATAAGTACTAAAACCGAAATAATAAACCAATTTCTGATAATAAAAATCCAAGAAAAAGGCGTAGCCATAAAGGCTAAGACAAATAAAAGACCGGTAATAAACTCAACCATTGGATATTGCCAAGAAATGTTGTCATGACAATGGCGGCAACGCGCTTTAAGCAGAAAAAAGCTTAGAATCGGAATATTATCGTACCAGGCAATGGTTTTATTACAAGAGCGGCAATGACTGCGTCCGCCCAAGGTTTCACCTTCATAGAGTCGCCAAGCCATACAGTTTAAAAAACTGCCAAGACATAAACCTAAGACGGCACTAACGCTAAGATAATAAAGTTCCATAGTTTTTATCTTTGAGAGTGAAGGCAATAAGCGCAATAGAAATCGGCACGACCGGAATAAAAGCTCGAGAAAGAGCTGTGTGATCTAAAGCCCACTGGTAATTTTCTGTCACGAGAAAAATGACTACAATAATAGCAATAACAGAGAGAAACCCGAGCCACGCAATGATTAATTTCTTGTCGCGTCTGATGCGAGGCACTAATACCACCATCATAACACAAAACGCACAGAACCAAATATTCCAATCATTACTAATAAACAAGACCTGAAAGAAAGGATAGAACACTTCTGGATGCCAACCATAACTTGCTTGTGTATTATGCAAATCCAAATGAAAGATTATTTTAAAGAGTGCTAAAGGCAGTAGTGGCAAAAACAAAGCTAAGCCGGTAAAAAACCATTGCTTGATATTTTGTTTATGTAATTTTGAGAAATAGGAAAGCGCTAAAACAAAGAGAAAAGATAAAATATAAAAAATACCGTAATTTTTTACACAAATAGTCCAAGAAACTAAAACAGCTGCTAAGAGTAAATCGCTGTGCCGACCTTTTTCCAGCCATTGAAATAAGAAAATAAAAGCGGCGGCGGCATAAAATCCGATAATTAAATCAGCGTAATTATTTGAAGCATGATAAAAAAGCAAAGGTTGCGACGCTAACACTAAGGTCAAGAGTAAACCTTTAGCCGTACCAAGTCGACGAATGACAAAATCACCAACAATAATTAAGAGAGACACAAAGTATAGCCACGAAATAAGATTAAGTTCTCCCCCGCTCGCGCCTAAGACTTGCCACCAATATTCTAAGAAGGATAAATGCCACGGATAATTACTATGGCTAAAAGTCGCTAAATAATTCGCAGCGTGCGGATCAAAATTTATTTTGTGATCGGTTAATAAAATTTTGGCGCGCATTCCCCAGAAAGCAATATTGTCAAAGGCGACCGGCGGTTTTCCCAAAGCCTGCACCAAAGAAAAAAATAAAAGTAAAACAATAAGTGCACCAAAAAGCCACGCTATAACATTAACTTTTTTAACCTTGAATATAAATTGTCTTTGCCAAGGAATTTTAAAAATAACTAGACCCAAAGAAACTAAGGCTTGGATGATTAAAAAGTAAACCAACACTTGAGAAAAAGCAAGACGGAAAATAACAAAATATAAAAATAACTCTAACGTTACTACGGCTGAACCAAAACCAAAACTAAGTGACCATTTTTGCGCCACATTTAAAATATGTTTAGGTAACAGCAAAACGATGGCGGCGCCAGGGAAAATTAAAGTGGTGAGACAGAGTATAACCGTCAACATATTATTTGGAAATTCGTTTAAAAATTACCTGATCACTCGTCAGTGCCGATACCACAGAAAACTGACCCAATGATTCTTCAACGCCATTATTCATATACTGAAGATTTTGTTTGACATACGAAAAAGTGCTAGCCGGAGAACGATATTCAATAACATATTGTGCTGTTCTTGGATCTTCTATACTATAATCGGCGTAATTAAAATAATATAAATACGGAACAAAAATAGAATTTAAAAAACTGACGCGAGAGCCACGAGGAATAAACTTGTGAAGATGTTCAACAAATGAATCCATGTTGCATAAGCCGCCGCGTAAATCTTGAGCTTGATCAATCCGACAATACCGCCAGGTTCGCTGTTCATGCTCTGGAACTGATACGACAAACCAGGTATCGTCAAATTCTAAAGCGGAACTATACAAAAATTGTGCTAGAATTGGCAACCAAGCAATCGCCAACGAAAAAACCAATATTGAACTCAGCGACCATGAGTATTTTTTCTTAAGCAAAAAACCAATAATAACTAAAATTAAAAAAACCAGACCAAAAAGCGTGGTTGCTGAAATTGGACCAATCAGTTTTCCTAAAATTACGTTAATTGTACTTAATACTTCTCTCTGTTGAACAAAAAATGACATATTAAGAAATCTTTTCAAAAATACACTCGTACTGAAGTGTTAAATCTTTGGTTGTATCAAGCGGGTCAAGAAGATAGCCGATGCAACCAATCAACCAGTTAAGCGGATATAAGATAAGCAAACAAAAACGTAGCAGCCATTTATTCCGTATGGCTTGTAATACATTTAAATCAGTTATAAGTTTGGCAATAGTAATAAATTTCCCGCCGACTTTATTCATTTCTAAAACTTTAAAACCATGATCCTCGCCTAAGCGGCTCAAAGCAAATTGCGTATAACGATAAAAATCGTGCGGCTTTTGATGCTCTTTCCAAGTCATCGGACAGGTAACAAATAATTTGCCGCCCGATTTTAATAAGCGTTCAAACTCGGCAAATGCTTTATCCGGATGAGCCAAGTGTTCCATAACTTGCGTACACAAAATATAATCAAAGCTTGCCTTCGGTAAAGGAATATCGTAAATTTCAGACACAATATCAATACGAGAAAAATCCCAACTCGCGTCACCGACGCCGGAATCTTGCGCCGTATAGTTAAGATGCGAAAAATATTTTTTGTACTGAGTTTGTCCGGCGCCTACATCAAGTAAACTTGAACCGGGAGGGCACATGTTAGCGATACGTTTAACAAAAGATTTTAAACGATATTCATTATAATCGTAAAAACGATTGCCAATAATTAAATCTCTCGCCAAGCCAAACATATTATTTATTTAACTCCTTAATTAATTTCTTCACGTTTTCATTGCTTGAATCAAGCGCCGCGGCTTGTTCGGCATACATTCGCGCTTGTTTTATATTACCCAATTCTTTATACAAAGTTGCTAAACTCACCGGCCACAAAGCTTCTTGCGGCTCAAGCGCAAAGGCCTGCTTATTATATTGTATCGCTTTTTGTAAATCGTGTTCTTGATAAGCAATATCAGCCAAATTTTTTAATGATGAAGTCATGGTCGGATTAAACTTCAAGGCTACTATATATTCGGATTTAGCTTGGGCAAAGTTTTTTTCTTGATAATAGGTTAAAGCAATCAAATCATGAAAATAGCCAAGTTGCGTCGCAATAGCCGTGGTGTGTTCGCTATTTGGCAAAGCATTATCAAGTGTTGGTGTAATGGCTATCCCCTGCTTAAATAAACCACGCGCCTGCGAAAAATCTCCTTGCCACATTTTCATTCGTCCATAATCTTGATAACTAACAGTTATATTTTTACTAATAGCTAACATCTCCAAATAATACTTCTCAGCTTGTTCATAATATGTTGGATTATCGTAGTAACCAAGAATTGAATACGCGTGCGCTAGATCAACCAAAGTATAGAACTGTTCTTCGTGCACAGGAATTGATTGCGCTTGATCAAGAATATTTTGATACATTTTTTGACGCGAAGCATCGCTCGTTATAGCTGATAGACAATTAACGGTATGAGATAAATAAGCTCGGGCATAATAATGACTAATTGGATACCACTCCAGAACATTTTCAATATTGTCTAAGACCATGCGACAATCTTGGCGAGCTTCACCTTTCTTAACTTGAATATAAAAATAATCGGCGATCAAAGGACGAACATCAAAGCTATAAAAAATAATTCCTAATAAAATTGAAATAGCCACAACAATTGTCCAACGAGACAAGGGTTGAAAAAAATGAAGTAATTTTTCCGGTTTGAGATCATCACTGTTAGCTGCACGCCAGCTTATCGCTAACAGCGTAAATAAGATTACAGACATGGCGGTCAGCGAAAAACTAAAAAAATTATTCACGGTATAAGCGATAATTGAAGTACTAAGCGTCAAGGCAAAATAAAATCTTTCGCCATGTTCTATTTTTAATAATCGTTTTAAACCACGTAAACATACAAATACTAGATACAAAAATGTCCCCAATCCAAGCAAACCAAACTGTAAAAGTAAATCAAGAATTGAATTATGAGCTCGATCAGGGAAGGAATTCAATTGTTCATAATAACCCCAATCACTTTGATAGTACTGAGCAAAAACACTTGACTGTGTATCAGGGCCAAAACCAATAAGATCACGTAGTGGCCCAGCCTCAGCCATTGATTGCAAAGCAGCACCCCAATACTTAAAACGAATAGCATTTGATCCATTGGAAAAATCAAGGATACTAATAATACGCGTGGAAACTTGCAAATGAACGTAGTCTGAATGTTTTAAAATTGCCGAACGTATAGGCGGTAATACAAGTCCTATGCTGGCCAAAACCACTAAGACCACAATCGAAACAGCATATTTCTTTTTGTTATATTTCCAAAGAAGGATAATACCACTTACAAAAACTGAAACTACTAAGGCAATCCAAGCACCACGACTATAGGTAAAAACCAAACAAGCTAGTTCTGCCAACACTAGCAAGATATACAACATCTTTTGATACCTTTTTTTCGCTTGAAAAAATAATGAATAAAGCGTTATAGGAATTATGACAACAAGATAATGACCAAAAAAGTTCGGCTGACCAAACGTTGAAAAAATTCGTGACATAGAACTTTCTGCCCAGCTTAAGGGATCCAAACCTGTAGCTTGCATCAAACCATATAGACAAATAACTGTGGAGGAAATATTAAGAATGACAAACAAACGGCGTAGTTGTTGATGTGATTTAAAACAATAAACAATAAATAAAAACAATAGTGCGTAGGAAATAATATTTTGTAAACCCTGTTGACGTTCATAACTGCCAAGTAAGCTGATAATTGGCTGAAGAGAAAAAATAGTGCTGAGACTTACAGAAATAATAAAAGCCGTCGTTGCCCAAAATAATTTTTTTGAACCAAGCGCCGGAATTGATCCGCGCAAAGCAATTAAACTTAGATAAGCAATTACGGCAACACTCAAACATAAACGCAAGAGCGCAGATTTATTTAAATCAAAAACAGTATAATTTTCGTGAAACCAAGCAAAATATATTGGCACCAAAAAAATAGCCACAATTATTGACCACTCAATAACTTTACTAATAATTACAATTGCTTTTTCTTTGGTCATTTTTATAAAAAAAGATCATTAAAAGGAAATGATCTCTGCTTCTGCCAAAAGGCCAATAATTTAATTTGCCAAACCGTTTGGTGAAGCACGGTGCGTACCAGCGGCTAAATCACCAATTGTGCCACCAAGACAATACGTAATAATATAAGAGGCAGCGGAGTTAATGGAAGAATAGGCATAATTAGTTGTGGCGGGGCAAGTTCCATCATTATTTGGACTTGGGTTAGTCGGTACTAAAGCCATATACGTTGTGCCACTATAACTTATTGCACTACCAGGAACAACACCTGCCGACACTGGATAAGCGCCGGCATCATTATAATAAAGTTCAAGAGCTGACATAACTTGTCGCATATCAGCAACACGTTTAGCATCACGCGCTTTAATACGAGCACTACCTAAAGCAATAACTGCCATGGTCGACAAAACACCGATGATGGCAATAACAACCAAAAGTTCGATAAGTGTGAAACCTTTTTGTTTACTATTTTTGTTTTGCACGGAATTTTAGTTAATTAGCTAAACCATTCGGTGTGGCACTATGTGTGCCGGCAGACAAATCGCCAATTGAACCACCTAAACAATATTTTATTTGATATGAGGTATTTGTACTAATGTTGTTATAACTATAGTCTTGTGAAGGACAATTACCATCGTTATTTGGACTTGGATTAGTTGGCACTAAAGCCATATAGGTCGTGCTGCCAAAGCTTAGAGTACTCCCACTCGCCAACGTTGTTGGATAAATTCCAGAATCGTTATAATACAATTCCAAAGCCGTCATAACTTGTCGCATATCAGCAACACGTTTAGCATCACGGGCCTTAACACGAGCATTGCCTAAAGCAATAACTGCCATGGTCGACAAAACACCGATGATGGCAATAACAACCAAAAGTTCGATAAGCGTAAAACCTTTTTGTTTGTCTTTTTGTTTCATATATAAATAAATACCTACTGATAGTATAACCTGAAAACCCTAAACCAGCAAGAATTAAAGCTGGCTAACTACATTATACATCGGCAATAAAATCGCCGCAACCATAACACCGACACCAAGTCCCATGACGACCATAAGCGATGGTTCAATCAGCGACATAAGGTTTCCCAGCATCGTGGTAATTTCGCGGTTATAAAAAGTAGTTACTTTTTCTAAGGCAAAATCAAGTTTTCCAGTCTTTTCTCCTACGAGCATCATTTGCGATACCATACTCGGAATTTCCTTAGTGTGTACAAAAACCGTACAAATTGAATTTCCACTTTGCACTTCAGCAATAGTTTGATTAATTATGTGCTGATAATAGGTGTTACTCACAACTTCCCCGGCTACTTGTAAACTTGAAGAGATATTTACTCCTCCGAGAATCAACGTATTCATTGAACGAGTAAAGCGAACCAAAAAAATCATCTGCAATAACTCTCCAAAAATAGGAATTTTCAAAATGAGGTAATCAAACTGTCGACGACCAATGGTACTTTTTAAATAAAAACGAATACCAATGACTGCGCCAACAACGGCAATTAAAAGTAGCCACCAATAACTAACTAAAAAACTCGAAATAGCAATCATTATTTTTGTGGCCAAGGGAAGATCCGAACCTGTTTCAACAATAATAGCTGTCAATTGTGGTACAACAAAAAGCATCATTAAAAAACCAATGACAATCATCATGCCAATGACAAACATTGGATAAATCATAGCGCCTTTAATTTTTGAATTCATGTCATAATCTTTTTCCATTTCATCCGCAATATAATTTAAGGCATCATCAAGTTTACCAGATTGTTCTCCTGATTTTACAACGCTAACATAAAAATTTGAAAATAACTCCGATCGTTTGCGTAAAGCATTGGATAGAGTATCGCCACTGTCAACCTCGTCGCTAATCTCGGCAATCATGCGCTTAAATTTCTGCTTTTGTGTTTGCTGAGATAGCACTTTAAGTGTTTCCACTACTGGCACGCTTGCACCAACCATAACGGCAAATTGACGAGAAAAAGCCACTAAATCTTTAACATTTATTCTTTCAATTAAATTCATTGGCGACCAACCTGCTCGCACTGATATTTCTTTTAAGGAAAGAATTTGTAAACCGCGTGAATTCAACGTATCAATCGCCTGCGTTTCATCAGTCGCATCAACATTGCCGGTTTCTTGATGATTGTTTAAAGGATTTACCGCTTTAAAATTGTATGTTGGCATAGTCTACTTTTTATTGATAATAGCTAAAGCTTTCGCTACAATTTCACTTGGATCAAAATGCATTTTTATCCAAAAATCTTCCGCGCCATAAATTAACGCTTGTTCGCGATACGAAGGATCAGACAAATTACTCAACATAACTACCGGAATCGAGGCTGTACCTTTGGCCCGTTTTATTTTTTTTAGTAACATAATTCCATCTTCATCCGGTAACACAACGTCAAGAATAATTAAAGATGGCTTTATGGTTTTTAATTCATCAAGTGCTTCGGCAGCGCTGCGAGCGCCACGTATCGAACAAGCATGAGCGACAAATTTAGTTGAATAGAGTGACAATAAAAATATGTCATCTTCAACAAGTAAAATTAAGGGCGTTTTTTCTTTCATATTAATCTTGAATGACTCTCATAACTTCTTCCACGGTAGTTAAACCTTGCAAAGCTTTAATTAAGCCATCTTGTTCCATAGTTAAGAAAGGTTGGTTGGTTTGCACATCTTCCACGGTCAGTGCGCCGCGTTTTTTCAAAATCAAATTTTTCATTTCATGATTAATATCAATGGCCTCGGCAATACAAATACGATCGCGGTAACCAGTTTTACCACAGTGCGAACAACCTTCACCATGAAAAAATTGTAATTTGTCAGGGTTAAAATCAGGGA
This sequence comes from uncultured Gammaproteobacteria bacterium, assembly GCA_964423915.1. Lineage (GTDB taxonomy): Bacteria > Patescibacteriota > Patescibacteriia > Patescibacteriales > Patescibacteriaceae > Patescibacterium. Next base: position 8,728 of record CAYRGL010000004.1, read on the forward strand.
AGTTTTGCTTTAAAATATCATCCGGAATGGCTTTTAGTTTTGACATAATTGCTTGATCAAGACCGGCGTCTAACTCAAGAGGCACCTTGCAATACGTGCAAATACGTCGCGTTAGACGTTGCGCCAAGGTCATATTTAAAACAGAACCAAGCAAAAACGGTTCAACATTCATATCAACTAAACGCGCGATAGTACCGAGCGCATCTTTAGTGTGCAAGGTCGAAAGTACTAAGTGGCCGGTTAACGCGGAGTGAATAGCTAATTCCGCAGTTTCATTATCTCGAATTTCTCCGACCATGATAATATCAGGATCTTGTCGCAAAACAGAGCGTAAACCAGTAGCAAAAGTAAAACCGATTTCCGGTCGAACCTGAGATTGGTTAATACCCTTAATAAAATATTCTACCGGATCTTCTAGGGTAACAATGTTAGTTTGTTCACGATTTAAAACATTCAAAAGCGAATACAAAGTCGTTGTTTTACCAGATCCAGTAGGACCAGTCACCAACATAATACCGCCGGTTCGTTTTAAACTCTTAGTAACAATTTCAAAGTTATGTCCGATAAAACCTAATTTATCAAGACTAAAAATTCCTTTGGTTGAATCAAGAACACGCATCACAATCTTTTCTTCACTGAGTAGCGGCATAGACGAAACGCGGAAGTCAATTTCACGATTGTTAATTACCAAACGAATACGGCCGTCTTGCGGCGAACGAGTCTCATCAAGTTTTAAATTCGACAAAACTTTAATACGCGCGACAATGGCTTGATGAATATCTTTTGGTAAAATCAAGGAGTTGTGTAAAATACCGTCGATACGATAACGGACGCGAGTTTCTTTGGCCATCGGTTCAATGTGAATATCGGAAGCGTTACCTTCAATGGCATGACGGATAATAACCGAAACAATTTTCGCCACTGGCGCATCTTTAACAATACCTTCAAAATCCATGCTTTCATCTTGTTTCAAACTAACTTCGTCTTTACCCGAATCTTCTTGCGCTTTAACCGCTAGAGCGCTCGAAATTTCTTTACTGAAATTCTTATACTGACTATAGGCGTTATTAAAACTAAATGATGAAATCAAAAAATAATCAACTTTCAGTTTATGTTTTTGCGCTAAAAAATCCATGGCTTCAATTGCCTTGAAATTTTCCGCATCAACTAAACCGACTTTCAATCTATTTTGATCGCGATCAAAAGAAATAATGCGATAATGTTCGGCGACGTTCACCGGAACAATATTTAAAATTTCTTCCGGAATTTGACGATCGGCTAAGTCAATATACGAAAAATTATAAAACTCCGCTTTGGCTTTGATAAAATCTTCGATATTAATTAAATTCTTTTCAAGAATAATATCATCAACGCTGCGCGTACCATTCTCAACTTCCGTGTTAATATCGTTAGCTGTTGCCTGACTTAAAAGCTTTCTCGCCATTAAAAAGTCGAGGAGTTTTTTTTGTTTGTCTAAAAATGATTGATTGCGTGGCATATTAGAATGGTGAAAAAGGATTGGCGTGTCTAATCTCAATTAACGGTTTGACAGTTGGTGTTGCCGAACCAGTTACTGACGGCGTGCTTGTTGTCGTTGTTTGTGTTAATTGATCCGGACTTAAAATCGGACTCAATGATCCAAACTTTTGATCTGAAAATAAATTAAAGTGCAAATCACGTTCGCTAATGACACCGCGACCCGCCGGCGTAAAGTCACTTAATTTCAACTGGTCATTAGGAAAAAACCAACCATTAAAATTGACGATGATAACAATCAAAAAGATTGAGACGCCGAGCGTAACAAGGTAAGTGACAAGTAAATTTTTATTTTCCTGAGCCAGCATATTAGTGTTGAAGGTAATAAGTCAAAAATGAAATCGTGGCTTGCGACGCCGCCGGATCAAACGTCAATTTCACAACATCCATAATCCGCAAACTTCTTTCTAATCGATTTAAGGTTTGTTGCAATGAATTATAATTAATAGATCTCATGATAAAATCAACTTGGACAATCTTTAAATTAGCGTAGAGCGGATTTGTCTTTGGATCTTGAGCAATCTTTAGAAGTTTTTCCTGCGAGTTATCAAGCGGCGTGATAACGATATTATCAACCGAGGCTTTTTCTTCTTTACCTACTTCAGAAACTTCACGTAATAAAATAATTTTAAAGCGATCTAAATCTTGATTGACAGAAAGAATCGTATCAATTTTATCCTTATCGGATTGATTAATGCCTTTATATAAATTTTTCAATTCATTGAGTTGTTTCAAATAAGTAACTTTATCTTCATATTCTTTTTCCTTAAAGGTCAATTCTTGATCGCTCGCAATAAAATCATATTTCGGTTTGATTAACCACCAATATCCAACCACTAAAATTGTTAAACAGATAATAATGATAAACCAATTAAATAAACCAGCAAAAAGATTAAACATAACCACGCCAAGATTCTTCATCATTTGACTCGTCTCATGCTTTTTTTTGTTAAAAATGATATTAGCCATATCTATTTTACAAAAATCTTAGGGTCAAGCGTCATATCAAGTGAAAACTTAACACGTTGTCCATCGCCCGTACTATCAGTCACGGTTTGTCCGGCCATATATTCAACATTACGCAGTAAAGGATACGCTTTCATCAGTTCAAGCTGTGCCGAAGCCGCATCAAGATTGCGCGCTATGGCTGGAATAGTGTAGCTACCTGTTAAATCGCCGGAAAAGTTTTGATAATAGACATCGGTTAAGGTATTATCCTGTAAAAATTTAAAAAAATTGGTCCAATAGATATGATTCGCCAGAATAAAACTCACGATATCAAGTTTACGGTTAAAGGTGACGATTTCTTGAATATCATTTTCGTTTTTACTAATCTCGATATTAATCGCTTCAAAGTTAGCCAAAGTCGATTGATTATCGCGCAAACGTTCTTTTTGCCACACCAATAAACCAACATACACGAGTCCTATGGCCAAGGTCGATAAAACCAAAGCTAAACTTAACGTTAACATTCGCTGTTTCCAGTTAAAAAATAAAACGCCCTGATCTTTAATCAAGTTAGCTTTGACACTATTGTATGGCTGCCAGAAACGTTCCTCAACTTCGCTTTTATGTTTAATAGCTTCTTCGGCTTTTCGTTCCTGCGCCAGTTTTTGCGCCAAGGAACTTTTTTTCATGAATACTTTCATGAATTTAAAACTGAACGAAGGTTTTTTTATCTTGGTAATTTTTGGAACAACAGCTGTATCTTCTTCATGAGATTCGCCTTGCAGAATCGGCGGAGAGATAATCGGTTTTGGTATTTCTATTTTTTTAATTTCCGATTTTGGTTCTGATTTTATTTCAGGTTTAGTTTCAATTCTTAGTTCTGGTTTTATTTCTTGTTTTGGCTCTTGCTTTACGACAGACTCTATTTTTCTTGGATGTAATAAGCGTTCGTAAAAACGGCGTTGCTGCAATTGCGCAGAATGTTCATGTGCTCGTTCTTGTTCCAAAACACTAATATCACGTTTGATATTTTGTTCAGAAACGTGTTGTTGACGCTGACGAAATAATCGCTGTAATTTTTTAAGCCATGAATTCATAACGGCAAATCTCCTACTTATGATCAAATTCTCGCATTGCTAAGCCAATCGCTACCGCTAAACGCGGACCAATCTTATCAAGAATCGGTTTTAACTCATACGGATACGCCACTCTGAACCACGGATCGCCGACAATAGCATTCATGTTAAAACTTTCTGACAGATGCGTTGTTAAACCGGGTAATAAAGCGCCACCGCCGGTTAAAATAATTTTTTCTATGCGACGATTATCTTTATTTCCAAAAATTTCCAAAATATATTTTATTTCGTTAATAATCGGCGAAATAACTTCTAAAATCATAGCTGGAAGTTTGGCCGCATCACCTTGTTGATCATTATGCATCAAATCATATTTAAACTGCTCGGCTTGCGCCATGGTCATATTAAGATGCGCGGCAATGGCTTGCGTTATATTTATTCCGCCCACTGCAATACTTCGATTAATCACCGGCACGCTTTTATCAACGACAAAAATATTAGTGGTAGTTGAACCAAGTTGTACAATCATAACCGATGATCGATCATTTCCAAGTAATGATCTAATCAACGCAAAAATTTCTGTTTCCAAACTGAGCAAATTAAGTTGCGCGTTTTTAAATGCCGACACATAATTTTGAATTAATGTTTTGGGAGCGCCGGTTAAAAGTACACGATGTCCCGAAACGCCATTGGTCGTTGGCGTTGTCGCGGCTTCATCAATCATCTGCCAATCAAGAACAATATCTTGCAAAGGCAAAGGAATAACTTTTTTCGCTTCCCAATTAATCGCTGCTTCCATATCTTTCTTATTGACGCTGTGATTAATGTTGATAATAGAAGAAAATACTGCAAAAGTTGGTAAAGATGCCAGCGCCATATTTGAACTGACGTGTGATTTCTGACAAATATTTTTTATAAGCTCAGAGGTACGATGCGGATCAATAACCGCTGAATCTTTAGAGACGTTTTCCGAAAAATGCTCACTAAAACCATAGGTAGCCAAAGCCACTTTATTGCCATGTTTTTTGAGCTCGACTACTTTAACGCTTGAGGGATTAATATCAATTCCCAAATAGCTTTGTAACGATGATTTAAAAATTTCCATATAAAGAAGTAGGTGGATCAAAGATCTCTTTGACACCCACTGTTAAGACGTACTATAATTTAGAAAGATTAGCTTTATTATACCATAATCTATAAGGAAGCAAAAGCATATGAACTCAATAAATTTAAAAAAAATCGGCATCATTATTGGCATTCTTGTCATAGCTCTAATCATTGGCTATTTTATCTATTCGCTCTTCTTTAAAGCCGCGCCAACAAGCACTCCAAACCCAGTCACGAATACACAAGGCGGCAATGGTTTGCCGCAGGCTGGAGCAGGCACGCAAAATGGTGTTGCTCCAAGCTCAGGTCAGTTGCCAGATCAAGGCCAAAATGCCACTACCCAAACACCAAACACTCCTGCCAATCAAGCAGTGGGCGCCGCTACTGACCTTGGGCTGACGGTTAGTGATTTGAGCAGTGCCAACAGTGGCAATGTTCAATTTTTAAACCAAGCTGACGGAAAATTTTATCGTTTAGGCGCCGATGGCAAACCAGTGGTGTTAAGTGATCAAACTTTTACCGGCGCAAACTCTGTTGATTGGTCACCAACCAATGATAAAGCGATTATTGGTTTTCCTGATGGTTCAAAAATTTTATATAACTTTACCACCAAGCAACAAAGTACCTTGCCTAAACATTGGGAAGGTTTTGCTTTTTCTCCAAATGGCGACAAAATTGTGGCCAAGAGTATTGGTCTTGATCCTAATAATCGTTGGCTGGTTGTTGCTAACCCCGATGGAACTCAAGCTAAAACAATCGAGCCGCTTGGTGATAATGCCGCTGATGTTATTTCTTCCTGGTCGCCTAACAATCAAACAATTGCTATGGATGTTCAAGGCACAGATTACAATAGTAAAGAAATAGTTTTTATCGGACAGAACGGAGAGAATTTTAAATCACTTACTACTGATGGTCGCGGCTTTGAGCCAAAATGGTCACCGAGTGGTTCTGAATTATTGTATAGTGTTTACTCCGCTGATAATGATTACAAACCTACGTTATGGTTAACAAGTGCGCAAGGCGATAGTATTGGCGCCAATCGACGACAAGTTGGTCTTAACACGTGGGCAGATAAATGTACGTATTCCGGTGCTTCAATTTTCTGCGCTGTGCCACAAAGTTTAGATCGCGGCGCCGGACTTTTTCCGGAAATGGCTAATACTACGCCGGACACCTTATACCGCGTTGACCCGCAAACTGGCGCCAAATCAATTGTTAACACTGGTTCTTCTAATTTCACCATGAAAAATTTAAGCGTTTCCTCTGATGGCACATATCTTTACTTCACCGACACTCAAACTAATCGTTTACAGCGAATAAAATTACAATAACTTTGTGTCAAAACAATCTGCGCTTTTTGTTTGCAGTCATTGCGATGCGCAATATGCCAAATGGCAAGGACGCTGCAATGAATGTGGCCAATGGGGAACAGTCATTGAACAAAATTCTGGCGCAACAAAATCAAGTTCAAAACCCGCCACCGTCATTAACTTGAAAGAGGTTTCCAGTGATGACGGTTTTATGCGTTTAAAAACCAATGTCGAAGAAATTGATCGCGTCTTTGGTGGCGGAATTGTTTCTGGCTCACTCACCTTACTCGCCGGCGAACCGGGAATTGGCAAATCAACGCTTGTCGCGCAGATTGCTGATTACCTCGGAAAAGATAATGACGTTTTATATTCGAGTGGTGAAGAATCATTACCGCAGCTTAAGCTTCGTCTAGAACGATTACATTGTTCTTTAGATCGCTTAAAGTTTATTAATGATACTGATCTAGATAAAATTCTAGCGGCCGTTGAAGAAACTGGACCAAAGTTAGTTATTATTGATTCTATCCAAACCGTACAAACAAAAGAAACCAGCGGTGAAGCCGGCGGTATTAATCAAATCCGAGCGGCAGCGGTTCGTTGTTTGGAAATTGCCAAACGACGAAATATTGCTTTTATTATTATCGGCCATATTACTAAAGACGGCACAGTGGCCGGACCAAAATCGTTAGAGCATTTAGTTGATACTGTTTTATATTTAGAGCAAGAAACCGCACGTGGTTATCAACTTTTGCGTGCTTCAAAAAATCGTTTTGGCTCCACTAATGAATTGGGAATTTTTGAAATGACCGGCTCAGGTTTTAAAGCCATTAAAGATTCTTCATCCATATTTTTAGATGATGAAACCGAGCGAAGTAGCGGC
>CAYRGL010000005.1:0-14801 GCA_964423915.1 uncultured Gammaproteobacteria bacterium
TCATCACGCATTACCCGGCCGAAGTAAAAGCATTTTATATGAAGCGTGATGAACAAGACGAAACACGAGTTTTAGGCGCAGATTTATTGGCGCCGGAAGGTTATGGCGAAATTATTGGTGGCTCACAACGCGAGGATGATTATGAAACCTTGAAAAAAAGAATTTTAGAGTTTGGTTTAAAACTTGAAGATTATCAATGGTATTTAGATTTACGAAAATACGGCTCTGTGCCGCATGGTGGTTTTGGTTTTGGGCTAGAGCGCATTGTGACTTGGGTTTGTGGCCTGGAGCATGTCCGCGAAGCTATCCCTTTTCCACGAACGATTTATCGCATTACTCCTTAAAAAAACGGGCTTCGGCCCGTTTTTATTTACTTATCTTTACTATTTTATCACCGGAAAGCTTCCCCATGAGAATCTCGATATTATTTTTCTGAACTACAAACTCTTCACATAATAAGTGCATCAACACTTCATTAGCTTTTCCCTGCTCTGGTGTTTTAGCGATATCAATCTTAATCGTTCCATCACTAAGAATAGATTTAATTTTTGTTTCGCGCGCGCTCGCATGAACCTTAATTTTTAAAGTTAAGGTTTTTTCAACGCTCAATTTTTCTTTTAATTCTTCCAACATGTTATTTACTCTTCGCTAAAAACAATAGCATTAGGAATATCTCGGCCCGGCCCAACTAAATATTCTCCATCATAGAGTAAGGCCGACGAACCACCACTGTCTAAGTTAAGCGCATAATCCACACCGAGCGATAGCAATGCGTCCGCCAAATTTGGTACTGTTGCGCTATAGAGCACCACTAAATAAATCTTATTATCTTTATAGGCAATAGCGTTACGAGTTTTTTTAACATCACGTTCACCTGGATCTAAATCTGCAACTACTAACTGTTTAATGCCATTTTCAATTAGGCGCGGTTTGTTACCAATCGCCGCTTGCAGCATTCCAAAATTACTTTCAAAATTAGCCACGCTTTTAAAATCACGACTATCTTTAAAATAATAAAACTTATTAAAAGTATCAAAGGCAATAAGAGGACCAGTTGTTGGATATTTAAGCTGATCCTCGTTGATAAAAACTGAATGGAGTGAATTATAAACTGGAAAAAAATAATAATTTTTCTTAGCAGCGCTTGTATTAAAATAGCTACCGTTTATCGCCGCAAATCCTCGGCCTTCTTCATAATAATCTACTAAAGGTTTTGCTGGGCAATTTGTCTGACAATTTATTAGTGAAGCAGTGAGGGTTTTAATCTTAAGCTTCGGATTACTTAAATCAATGGTTACTATGAGCGCATTGAACGTTCCCGAAGCTGTAACGATTGATTTGGTAGTATGGCTACTATACTGACTAACAGTGCTTGAATTAGCTCGCGTAATAAGTGCTAAGTTACGAAGCGTAATCCCTAATCCGAGTTGTCGCATAATAGAAAAGGCGTCGCTTGGTCGGCCGAGATAGTATTTTTTTAAATTAACTGGATTAATATACCATGCTTCGCCGTGGCTTTCGATTTGCAGAACAATTCTTCCGCTTAAGGTTCTTGCCAAAACGCTACCGTCACTTAGCTTTTGAAAATTTACTTGACTAATGCCAAGCCCAAGCTGTCTCATAATGGAGAAGGCATCATCTGGACGACCCAAAAAATAACGTTCCAAATTAACAGGATTAACATACCAAGCTTCACCATTTTGCTCAACGCTTAAGAGTATGCGCCCCGATAAACTTTGCGCCAAAGAAGCACCGAGCACTGGTTTGGCCCCTAAGGCAATAACCACTATTAAACCTAGAAATAAAAATATTTTTAATTTAATCACAAAGATAGTATCTTAATTTGTATTTTTGCTTTAGCTTCGTCGTCAGTGGTATTAATAATACCACGTTGTTCATAGCTTGGCTCGGATGAAAGATTTTTCATTAATTCATTGGTAGCATTGTTTAAAACCGTTTGTTCTGAAGGAGGCAAAGGAATTGAAAAATCTCGATTCACCGACAACTCAAGAATAAAAATATTCTGTCCCTGATTTGTGGTACTTTGCCAGAGACGGATAATATAATCATCTTTCTTCTTTCCTCGTGTTACAGTACGCACAAAAGTAAAATCATTTGGTTGATTAGCCCAAAATCTCGGACGTACTGGTATTTCCGTCAATTGTTTCTTAGTAACAAAGTTTATAAATTCTTGAAAGATATTAGAAAAATTTGGTTGCGGACGTAATTCCCATTGATTCTTTTTTAAAATTGCAAATAGTGTATTCTGCGAACTTTCAATAATGGCCGTGACTGGTCGTTCTTTGGCAGCGCGAACATTTTCTGTTATCGCCGGCCATTGATTATTTTTCTGTAAATCAATATTAGTGAGACGCTCAATGGCCGAAGGTGAATAATAAAAAATTCGTAAATTTGATTTATTCAAAGCCTCTTTGCTAAAAACTAAGACTAAAATTAGTAAAAATGCCCCCAGTAACAGCACTTGTAATGATTTCTTAAAACGTCGAGCCGTATCGAGCTTTTCAGTTTGTCGTTGAATAATAATTCCTACTAATAACCAAAAGCTTCCTAGAAAATATCCACCAAGAACATCGCTAAAATAGTGAACACCTAAATATAAACGACTTAAACCAACTAAGCCAACAACGACTGACGAAATTAAAATGACACTTATGTTTCTTGACCAACGTGGATACGCTTTAATAGCATAATAGGCTAAGAAAAATATAAAAGTTAAAATAATTGTAGCGTGTGCCGAGGGATAGGAAAAATTATTTTCAAAATAAAAAGTTGGCATTGGTCGCGGACGGGCGAAGAATGATTTCAAGAGGGTTGAGGTCGTAAAAGCTCCAACCACGCTGACAACTAAAGCAATGAGGTAGGAATGACGACGCTCGAGCCAAAACCAAAACGCAACCAAGACTCCTGCCACAGTAATAAAAGCAACTGAACCAAGAATTGTTACGAGAAAAGAAAAAGCGGCCAAATGAGTATTAGAAAAAAGTAAAATCGTCGCACGAACTCGAGTATCAAAATCAACTAAAAAGTTATTAGGATTTTTTACAGCAAAGCCAATAATAATGCTCATCACTAAACTAATCATTGCGGCGACACTTAAAGCGCTCATTGGCAAACCGCTAAAAATATTAGGATTAAAACGTTTCTCAATTGATGAGGCTAAACGCGACCATTCTGTTGAAAACTTTTTCCAAAATGTTGACTTAATAAAAATATCATAAATCGTTTTGAAGAAATTTGAAGAAAAAATTAAAAGTTGTCGTCCCTGACGAACAAGAAAAACTTTAAGCCACCATAAAGCTAAAACCAAAGCAATAAAAACTAGAAGTAAAGTGCCAGCGCGGCCCGACCAACTTTCAATACTTTGATAAGCGCCGCCGGCAAAATAACCCAATAAAATATGAAAAGTAAAAAAGATAACACTACCAAGTCCTGCTAATAACGTAAAACTCCAGACTGAAATATCACTAATACCTGAGGCCACGCTCGTGGTTGCTCGAAGCGGGCCAAAGAATCGTCCAAGAAACGCACCGCGTTTTCCCCAGCGATTATTAAAAGCGATAGCTTTAGTTAAATACTCTTTTTTAAAAAAGCGGTGTTCTTGATGAATATGTTTTTTCAAATATCGACCAATAAAAAATCCAATTAAATCTCCAATCACTGCGCCGACTCCGCTCACAATAATTAAAGCCGTGAGATTTAATAAACCTTCTGACGCTAAAAACCCAGCGACGAGCATAATTGCGACGCCAGGCACAAATAAACCTAGAATTGGCGAAGATTCAAACAAAGCAACCAAAGCCAAAATAATATAAACAAAACCGCTTAGTCGGCTTATAAGATCAGTTAACACTGAAATGATTGTATGCATGTCGGGATGCCGGGAATTGAACCCGGTCTACACGCACCCGAAGCGTGTGTACTACCGGTATACTACATCCCGAAAACTAATCTTTATCCGGCAGTAACTTGTTGAGAAAAAAAGTAATAATGGATAACACAATGCTAAAGAGCATCGCATCCCAAAATCCAGCGATAGAAAATCCCGGAATAATCGCCGCGGTTAATAACACGAGTAGTGCATTAATCACTAAGGTAAATAAACCTAGTGTAATAATGTTAATAGGCAAGGTTAATAAAATTAAAAACGGTTTTATCACGGCGTTAATAATTCCCAATACCAAAGCTACTATAATTGCGGTCAAAAAACTCGCGATGGCAATACCAGGAACAATATAAGCGGCTAATAAAATCGCGGCCGTCGCTATTAACCAACGTAAAAGAAGTTTCATAAATTTTTTTTAATCTTTTTTCTCAAGCAGCTCATCGTGCTTGAGAATTTTTTTTATCACAATATATAAAAATATCATGACAATAATAAAAGTCAGTCCGGCGTTGATGACGATGCCGAGGTCAAACGCCGCGCCATGCACATAAAAAATTAAACCGCTAAAACCTTTAGGCACTAAGATCTGAATTAAGGGCGTAAAAATTCCCTTAACCAAAGCGTCTACTAAATCTTTAGAAGCTTGCGCGACAATCACACCAATGGCGAGTCCTATGACCGCATATTGCTTTAAAAAAGCCAAAAGCTCTTGTCCAAAGCTTTTTCCTTTTGAGCCTATTGTATATAATGCCTTATGCATATGAAACTAATACTAGCTTATTTCTGAAATTTTTTCAACATTACACAATGAAAATTATCTTGACATTTTTTACTATTTATGATAATTTCCAAGCAATGAAAGACGTATTTTGAAAACTTAATTATATATAAATCATGGGAAAAAACTTTTTTGATTTAACAAAGAATTTACCGCCGTGGGGTGAGCATTATTTCGAAAATTATCTTGTCATGGGTCTTGGTCGCTATTGGCAAACTGTTCATCCAGAAAGAAGCTATCTAAGCGAAGAATCATTTGAATGCTTGGATAAATGCGGAGCAGTACTTTCAGTACATTATGCCGGGGGGATTTCTTTTCTACCATCTAATTATAGCGAATATCCTCATTTCCGCTTAGAGGCACCAGCGAATTACGATAAACAAAAACTCCATGTAGCTTTCAATGATGAGAGTTTTGAGGGTTTAATGGAACATCTTGAAGATATCCGTCGGGCACGAAAATTCAGAAAAAATATTTTTAAGGACTTTTTATTATATTCCTTAGAAATTAGTTACGGCAATGCATCAAAAGAAGCGGATAATAATTTTAAGTTTATGCCACGGTTTGCAAACAACGGTTTGGATTATATTTTAATTAAGTGTTCAGAAAAAATTCAAAAAATTGAGCTCTTAGCAAAACCAAAACAATACCGTGACGGCTTAGGCATCGTTCATTTTGAAGATAAAAATCATCGCCACTTTGACGATTATGATGAAGACCATAAAAAAGCACCGCCGGATTTACTAGAATGGTGCAAAAAAATGTGTCAGTTAAATTCAGTAGAGCATAGCACTCTTACATGCTCAAATTTAGATTTCAGGAAAGCCGGCAAGCAGCTTAAAATATAAATTAAAAGTTCATTCAAAAAAATCCTGTAGAAATACAGGATTTTTTGTTTTTAAAATTGTTTGAATAATATCATTTTAACTTTCCTCTTTCTATTATATGTAAAATGATGTCTAATCGGGTAACCTCGTTTCTCACTGTTACTTACGGCTTGATTATTCCCAAGATAAAATCCGATGTGTTTATGCATTCCGTCGGGACCAAAATCTTTCTCCTCCCAAATAAGAACGGCGCCGGGAAGCGGCTTAGCAATTTTTTTCCAGCCACTTTTTAATAAATCTTTAACTGTTGAATCTACGGTAACATGGCCAGATTTAATTTGTTTAAAATGAAATAGAATAAAAGATACAAAAAAAGCGCAGGATAGTTCTCCGTTTTTCGTTACATCTTTTTTCTTGCCGTTAACAGTCGCGAAAAAATTCCTAAAGATTTTTGTCTTTGGACTTTGTTTAATTATCTGTAGATATGTATCAAAAAATAACGGGGAAATTGAAACTTTCTTTTTTATCATACCTTAGGAATAAACAAAGCGACAATAATTCCAAATATTAACAAAAAACCCAGTGTCTTAAAAAGCATCATAACGCCTTCTTTTTTTTCACCGGCCAAGTATAAAGCAATTGGTCGTTCCAACACCAAGTAACCGGTAACACTTGCGGAAATAATTAAAAGCGTGAGTATTAACATTGGCATGAGAAAATTATCTGATTTGTTGCCAAAGATATATTTTGCATTAAACATGAACCAGGAAAGAAGCGTGATGTACGCCGCGGTTCCTAAGGCGTTTAAAAAAGCTCGTTGCACGGTTGAGGATTTCATAGACTTAAGTTATGAATAAATGTGGACTTGAGGGGACTCGAACCCCTTACCTCGGCAATGCGAATGCCGCGCTCTACCAGATGAGCTACAAGCCCCCGGTTGTCATCCCTGCGTAAGCAGGGACCCAGGGTTTTACCGTAGTATATTTACTCCTGGGTTCCAGCTTTCGCTGGAATGACATTTAAATTATTTAATCAATTCAACTTTTAAAATCTTTACGTCAGATAACGGATGATCATTAGCGTTAGTTTTTACCGCTTCAATCTTATCAACGACGTCCATGCCCGAAACCACTTCGCCAAAATTATTATAATGTCCGTCTAACCAGGCTGTTGCCGGAGCGGTAACAATAAAAAACTGAGAACCGTTGGTGTTTGGTCCGGCGTTCGCCATGGCTAAGGAACCGCGCACTAGTTTGTGATTAGTTGGTTCATCACTAAATTGATAACCCGGTCCGCCTTGACCATGCGTTGACCAATCAGCATTTTTTGAATTCGGATCACCACCCTGGATCATAAAGCCTTTAATGACGCGATGAAACAAAGTTCCATCATAAAAATTTTTCTGCGCTAAGGTTAAAAAGTTACTGACCGTAATTGGTGCGTCAGCATAAAACTTAATTTGAATATTTCCAAAATTAGTAACAATTGTCGCACCGCTATATTGCTTGGCTAAATCTTGGTTAATTTGGCTAGGAACTGTCATAGTAGTAGTTGTTGTATTAGTATTAGTCACTGGGTAAGTCGTTGTATTATTCGACTGGCTACATCCTGCCAAAAATATGACAAAAAGTAAAGGCACGGCAACTTTGGTTATTTTATTGAACATAATAATTTTTTTTAATTTTATTATCGTCAGCTTGACGCTGCTCGTTTATTAATTCTTTAGCTTTGCTTCGTAAATCATTAAGCTCTTCCTTATATAGTTCCTTACTGCGTTTAAGCAGATATTCTTTTGTATTTAATTCCGGATCTTCGATTACTTCTGAAAGAAGTACATCAAAAATCGCGCCAATTTTTGGTCCTGGTTCAATTTTTAATGTTTTCATTAATTCATCGCCGTTAAGGTTTAACATCTTAACAGAAATTGGATCATGACGAACTTTATCCATCATATACTGTAGATGACGCAATTTGTAGGGCACGGCTTTAGCCACGCCCGAACCAAGCCGATCAGCAATGCGTAAATCAATCAAATCCGCTAAATTATGTTCACCAACTTTACGAATTAAACGACGAACCGATGCGGCTGTTACTTCATCAACATTATAATAGAACATATGATTGCGTACCAAGCTGACAATTCTATCGGCGTCTTCATTGGATAAATGTAAACGTTTAACTATTTTCTCTACCATTTTCGCACCAACCATTTCATGATTATAAAACGTCGCCGCGCCTTTAAGTATTTTTTTGGTGCGAGCTTTGCCAATATCGTGCAATAAAGAAGCCAAGCGAACTTGCCAAGCCGGATTTGGGCAATGCTTGAGAGACAAAATATTATGGTCAAAAACCGTATGAACATGATGATGATTTTGCTGCATGCCAAAACCTTCTTCTAATTCCGGCAACATATATTGTAATAATTTTAATTCATGCAATTTCAAAATTCCTTCGGATGGCTTGTCAGAAGATAATATTTTAATTAGTTCATCTCTAATTCGTTCATTGGAAATAAATTTAATACTGCCGGCTAATTTTATAATCGCCCGTTCGGTTTTTGGTTCAATAACAAATCTTAATTGACAGGCAAAACGAACAGCGCGAAGCATTCGTAGTGCATCTTCTTTAAATCGATCCGACGGTTCACCAACACTGCGCACCACTTTCTTTTTTAAATCTTTTTCTCCGCCAAATAAATCAACTATTTCTCCCTTGGCATTCATTGCCATAGCATTCACGGTAAAATCGCGGCGTGATAAATCAGCTTCGAGTTTATCTTCAAACTGCACCTTGTCAGGATGACGTCGATCGCTATAACCCTGTTCGCTTCTATAGGTGGTAATTTCTACTATTTCCGTTGCCTTACCATCTTTATCGCGCACTGGAATTAACACCGTGCCAAAATCATTTTCATATTTTGAATCTTCAAAAACTTTGATAATTTGTTCAGGTCGCGCATTAGTCGTAATATCCCAATCTTTTGGTTCTTTATCCAGTAAAAAATCTCGTACTGATCCGCCAACAACATACGCTTCAAAACCCGCTTTCGTTAAGCGGGTTAGCATCTCTAGAATGTGTTTGGGAAATTTCATGATTTATGAGTATAAAAACTTTGCCAAAGGTGTAACTTTTTTATTTATAATAGTAATTCCTTCTTTTTTTAGAATTTTTATTTTGTCACTTGCTCCAGAAGCAAAACCGCCAACTTGACCATCACTTCGTACTACCCGATGACACGGCACCTGAGGAGCATACGGATTTTTATTTAAAGCATTGCCGACCGCACGAGCTGACTTTGGTCGATGAATCATCTTAGCAATAATCTGATACGTAGCAACTTTACCTTTAGGAATTTTTTTAGTCGCCTTCCAAACCAATTGAGAAAAACTTAACATATTTATATTCTAATCTTAGCAAAAATATTTTCTAACCTTAGTTTACAACATAAAAACCGCCTCGTAAAGAAGCGGTTTTTATACTAACAAGCTATGGGGTAAGCTAAGGATCTCGTCGCAATTCAACTCTTTTTTCCTTTCAAAAGTTTATTTAATTCTCGTTTAAAACTCTGGGCATCTTTAAAGGACTGATAGACAGAAGCAAAGCGAATATAAGCCACCTGATCGGCCTTCTTAAGCTGTTTCATGACGATCTGACCTATCTGTTCAGAAAGAATTTCCGTCTTACGTAGGGCCTGTAAATCGCGTTCAATAAGGTTGATTAACTTCTTAAATTTTTCCTCAGTGACTGGTCTTTTTTCAAAAGCGCGACGCAAACCTTTAACGAGTTTATCGCGCACATAACCTTCTTTTCGTCCATCTCTCTTTACAATCGTTAAATCAAGAATTTCTACTTCTTCATAGGTTGAAAAACGAAAACCGCATTTTAAACATTCTCGACGTCGGCGAATAGACAAACCGTCCGCCGCCACGCGAGAATCAACAACTTTGGTATCAGCAAAATAACAGACCGGACATTTCATATATAGAAAGCTTAGCAAAACAAGAAAGAAAGTCAATAAACAAAAACGTTCCGGAATTTCCGGAACGTTTTAATAAATGATTTACATCATTTTCTTTCGAATAAAAGTCGGAATGGAAAGCTCATCATCTTCCTCTTCTTCGGCCGTAGCTTTTTTTGCCGCTGGTTCAGCTTGCGCAATTTTTAAAGCCGAAGCTTTGGCTTTAGCCGGTGCGGCATGATGATCATCACCATCTTCAATAAACGGTGTTGGATTATAAGATCGTTCCGGTGCTACGCTTGAGGTACCAATCGGACGTTTACCACTATTAAAGCCGGTAGCGACAACCGTAATCTTAATTTCATCTTTAAACTTTGGATCAATAACAGCACCAAAAATAATTTTGGCGTCTTCATCCGCGGACGAAGTAATAATTTTGGCGGCTTCATTAACTTCATGCATGGTTAAATTACTACCACCAACAATCGTAAACAGAATTCCGCGGGCGCCTTCAATCGACATTTCAAGTAATGGAGAATTAATCGCCAGTTTAGCCGCTTCAATCGCTTTATTTTCACCACTCGCTTGTCCAATGCCCATTAAGGCTGAACCGGCGCCGGACATAACCGCTTTAACATCGTTAAAGTCGACGTTAATTAATCCCGGAATTGTAATCAATTCTGCAATACCTTGGACACCCTGACGCAACACTTCATCAACTACCATAAAGGCATCGAGAATCGAAGTTTTCTTTTCAATAACTTGTAAAATTTTATCGTTAGGAATGGTAATAATCGTATCAACCTTATCAGTTAATTCAGCCAAACCTCGTTCGGACACTTGTTTTCGTTGCGCACCTTCAAAAGCAAAAGGCTTAGTAACCACCGCCACAGTCAACGCACCAATATCGCGCGCTAGTTCAGCCACGATTGGCGATGCACCTGTACCGGTTCCGCCACCAAGCCCACAAGTAACAAAAACCATGTTGGCATCTTTCAAGGCATCACGAATATCATTTTGTGCTTCTTCGGCGGCTTGTCGTCCTAATTCAGGATTCATACCAGCGCCTAAACCGCGAGTAATATTTTTTCCAATGTGAATTTTCTTGGTCGCTTTATTATAATGCAAAGCTTGCACATCAGTGTTAATGGCAATAAATTCTACGCCTTTAACACCAGAATCAATCATACGATTCAAAGCGCTACCGCCGGATCCTCCGACGCCAACGACTTTAATCTTAGCAAAACTTTCTATTGATGGTTTTACTTCAGCCATATAAAATAGGTTTTAGTTCCCTGCTTTCGCAGGGATGACAAATAAAAAAACTCTTCGCTTTTATTATAGGGCGAAGGTTTCAAAATGGCAAGGACATCGTACACTATTTGTGTACAGTCTTTCTATGGTCGTAGGGCGGAAAAAAGATTACGGATTTTATCAATTGTTTTCTGAAGCGGAAGCTTATCAAACAAATTACCACCACGGCGTCCTTCAAATTTAGATAATTGATCACCCCAGGAAATTAAACCTAAAGCAGTTAAGTATTCAAGATCATTAACTTTATCAACAACCGTAGCGATGCTGCGGTTAGAACCTAAGGAGGCCGGTAAGCGTAATTTACGTTTGGCCACGTCAACAATGTCAGCTAATTTAGAACCGCCGCCAATTAAGCACACGCCAGCCGGCAACATTCCGGAACGATCAATCTTTCGCAATTCACCGTCAATCTTTTCAAAAATTTCTTCCACACGCGCTTCAATAATTTCTGAAACATAACGTTGTGAAATAACAGTAATTTCATCAGTTAGATTTTCTTCCTGCACTAAGTCGCTAATATCAATTTCATCTTTCTTGGAAAACTGGTCGGATTTGGCACTACCATAACGAACCTTAATTTTTTCCGCTAAATTAATCGGGCAACGAAGACCTATAGCAATATCTGAAGTAATATGTGAGGAACCAATGGCCAACACGGCCGCATGCAATAATTCCCCTTCTTCAAAAACGGCAATGCTGGTCGTTGCGGCGCCGATGTTAACAATAGCCGTACCTAATTCTTTTTGTTTGGCACTCGTCACCACACCAGCGGCGGCTAACGGTGAAAAAACTAAATCATCAATATTAAGACCGGTGTGATAAACTGATTTAGTTAAATTCTTAATCTGACTCGAAAGATTTTGAATAATCAAAGCGACAACTTCTAAGCGAATGCCAGTCATGCCTACAGGATTTTTAATGTCTTCTTGACTATCAACAATAAACTTTGAAGGAATAACATGTAAAATTTCGTAGTTTGGCGGAACAGCCAAAGCCTGCGCGGCTTCTACCACGCGGGTCACATCTTCTTGATTAATTTCGCTATCAGAGCGGCTAACAGCCACCACACCGCGACTATTTTGACATTTTAAGTTTGGACCATTAATACCTACCCAGACATTAGTTACCGGTGCACCTAATAAACGTTCAGCTTTTTCTAAAACAGTTGAAATCGAAGCCGTAGTATCTTCTATACTATTAATAATTCCTTTATTAACGCCCTCTGAAGGAACTGAAACAGCGCCAATGACCTGTAATTTAGGTCCGGCCTCGGTGTCTACCCGTTGTCCGACGACTAAGCGTATTTCTGCTGAACCGATATCAAGACCGGCAATCAAATTTTCTCTCATACTTCAAATAATAATATGTTTGTATTATAACAAGAATCTACACTTAACGCCACAGTAATTCTAGTATTGGTGGTAATAGTAAACAGATGGCCACGCCCAATGAGCCAAGGGCAGCAATGGCCACAGCAGCGGCTGTTAAATCTTTAATTTCTTTAACATACTGATTTAATCGTGGCTTTAACATGTCACTAATTGCTTCGATCATCGTATTCACTAATTCTAAAGCTAGGACTATGGCACAGGTAAAAATAATTAAGGCGATACTTAGAGCGTTTAGCTGCAAATAAATAGAAGTAGCAATAACAATAATCGCGGCAATAATTTCCAAACGAAAATTTGCTTCTTCATGCCAAGCTTTGGCAATGCCGCGACCAGCAAATGTAAAACTCTGCATTAAACGAGAAAATTGAGTCATAAAAATAATTAGTGTACAACTTTTTTGATCAACTCTAAACCGAGCCTCTCCATTAATTTTCTACCTTTCTCAGTATCATCTTCGTAGCCAAGTAAGTGCAATGTACCATGAATAACGATAAAAGCTAATTCAAAATGTACGGAATGAGAAAACTTTTTTGCTTGTCGTTTAATCTGAGCGTAATCAATTACTAATTCTCCAACGAAACCTTTGGTCGGCATTTCAGTCTCGGCTTCACGAAAAGATAAAATATCGGTGACTGTATTTTTCTTACGATAATGATGATTTAAGGTTTTAATACGCGCATCACCAACAAAGACGATGGAAACATCTCCCCTGATTTTACCAAAACGCAACGTTGTTTCAATGGCACGAGTTACTAAGGTTTTATTGATTGATCCTTTAATCAGCTTAGTAATTTCAATAGCCATACATGTTAAGCACCAAGCTTAAACGTACGAACCATCATATCAAAGATATTTTTATACTCCAAGACTTTTGTTGATCCTAAATTATAGGTTATGACATAAATATAGGTCTTGTCTTTGTTGGTTAGATACACAGTCAAACCATCAGGTGTCTTAACGCCATCCCAACTGCTATTAATAATAAGCTGGGAATTCGGTATTGTTGTAACACTGAAGGTAGTGCGATACCAACTAACAATATCACTTTGATTAGTGTTTGGTTGAACTAAAATTTGTACAAATTGATGATTAGCCGCCGTCATAACAACTGAGTCATCGGCCGGAGAAACGGTGCGATTCCATTGTGTTGGATACAAAAGACTAAAATTAAATGTCGTGTTCAGATAGGTACCTAGATTCTTATTAGTCTCAATTTTCCCCGGTCCTGCTGGATCATAGCCATTATTTAATTCTTCCAAATCTTTAAAACCATCACCATCAGAATCAGTAGATTTACTATTGGTTCCAAGCAAAGCTTCCTCTAGGTTGCTTAAACCATCTTGATCATCATCAGCTGGAGCGGTACCAACTGTATTATCAGTAGTAGCTGTGGTCGTCGTCCATGTTTCATCAGATATTTTCCACTGTCCGTTTTCGGCCAAAAGAATAACTGTTCCAATACTATGACCATTAGTCTTAGTAACCGTTAATGTTGCTTTAGTGTCAGTGATATCCTCAGTAATTGTTTCCGTACCATCAAGTGCTGGCACCGGCGATCCTTCTAGACTTGTTAAAATATCACTTTGGCCGCCAACTGATTCCAGACTAGCTTTTTGATCTGTTAACTGCTTTTGTTTCGCCGCTGTTCCGTAGCGTGCAAAAACGGCAATATATTTATCAACAGTATCAGCTAATTCTAATTCACTGCGAAACGCCAAATATGTATCCTTGGGCGCACCCGCTGGACGAGTTGCTTGCGGCAATGACGTATCGGGGGTTGCTGTTTGCGTTGGTATGGTTTGGGTTGTCGTGACGGGCGCCGGAGTGCTTGCTTTGCCAAAAATATTTCCTAAAAATTCTGGACGTACTAAATATAAATATAAACCACCACTGAGTAATAAGAGAAATAGGATTCCTAAAACAAGAACAACGACTCCGGAAACATTCATGTTATGTCCGGCAACTTGATTATTTTTTTGAAAATTTTCTGGCATATAATAAATGTCAGTATTTTCCATAGCGGCTTTAGCGCTGGCCGGATCCTCGGCCAACGGAACACTTGGACGAGAAACTTCTTTGTCTTGTTCGGACAGTGGGTTTTCCGCCTGCTTTAGTTGTTGTTGATTAAACATAAGAAAAAATTAATAAATTACTTGACTGAAATTGATTGAGGAATTGGAGGCCAGACTGCTTTGGGATCTGGATTAAGTGGATCGCGACGCTGAGAAATTTCATCTTTATCATTAATCCCGTCACCGTCAGTATCTGCTTTGTTGGGATTAGTGTGATACACCATAACTTCTTCTCGATCAGTCAAACCATCACCATCAGTATCTATTTTATGAGGATCCGTGTGATATGTGTTAATTTCCTGATCATCTGATAAACCATCACCATCGCTGTCAAGAGGAGTTGCTACAACTGATTGCGTTGGATTTAAAAGACGGCCAAGAAAACTCTGTTTAGTTGTTGCTGCTGGATTTGTATTAGTATTTTGTTTTGGTCGATTAATATACAGGAAAGAAACAATAATCAAAATAATAAAAAATATAACTAATAACGTAATACCTAGGCGCATTGTATGATTATCCTGTGATCGCGTTGCCGCTATTACTTCTTCAAAACGAGG
>CAYRGL010000006.1:0-13605 GCA_964423915.1 uncultured Gammaproteobacteria bacterium
ATCTGTTCATACACATGGAGAAGCTCAGTGCGATGATTTTCTATTTTTAAATTAGTAACACGAGCTAAAGCTGATTTGCCAACTTGCTCTAGATCGTAATGTGCAAGATTAGTAATAACGTGAGCTAGATCTTGCGCATTACCAGCTTCAAATGAAAAACCATTTACGTTATTTTCAATCAATTCTGCTAAACCGCCAATCTTAGAAACGATAACAACTTTTCCCAAAGCCATGGCTTCAAGCAAAGCAAAGGGCATATTTTCTAACCAAATAGAGGGAATAACAATAGCTTGCGCCAATTCAATAATTGGGCCTAAATTTTTTTGTTCAAGATGACCCAAAAACTCAACTTGATTAGATATTTTTAAATCAGCAGTAATTTTTAACAAATTTCTCTGTGCCGGTCCGCTGCCCGCAATTTTAAGTTTTGTCTTACTATTCAGGGCGACACTACGCAAAAGCACATCAATCCCCTTTTCTTCTGACAAGCGGCCAAGATATAAAATGTAGGGTAAGAGATTTGTTTGTGGTTCAAGAACCTCATGAGTAATAAAATTATACATAACTTTTATTTTTTTTTCCGGCACACCAAAACGCACACAGGTATCTTTCATAAAATTACTAGGCGCGATATAGAGACTGACTGATTTTTCATAAATTTTCAAAATGCGATGATGAAAAAACATTTCTAAAGACACCAAAAAACTCGCCAGATACGAATCTTTGAAGCATTTATTCCAGAAACACTTAAAATAATGCGGCGCCGTGCCGTCGTAGCATATATGGCCACCACAAAATAACTGGTAATTAGCACTAATTAATTTATAATCATGCAAATGCATGACGACAGGAATGTTATGCTGTCGTGCCACATCTAAAATCGATGGAGAAATTTGATGATAGATATTATGAATATGAATAATATCAGGCTTGAAATCCGTTACCAATTGTTCAAATTTTCTTTTCGCCTCAAAACTATATAACATTCTACCAATACCTTTTAAACGATTAAAAAAACTTCCCTCATTATAACTAACGCGTGAAACAAAATATGATGCCCATTCAGAAGGTAGATTCTTTGGGTGTTGCATGGAAAAAATTGCTACTTCGTGTCCTGAACTTCGTAGCGCCTGCGTCATTTCTAAAAAATATTTTTCTGCGCCACCCCGTAAATAATTAAATTTATTGACTTGAATGATTCTCATACGTTACGTATCTGCTTATAGACATCTTCATAGCGGCTCACCATGGTTTGAATCGTGAATTTATCTACAACGGTTCGCTGCATAGCTAAAGAAAGTTCTTGAGCGTAGCTAGGATTATCAATAAGATTTTGTATGTTTGCAGCTAACGCGTGAACGTCACCGGCACTAAATAATAATCCATTATCTTTATCTAAAATAATTTCTTTTATGCCATCAACATTTGAGGCTATAACGGCAGGACCAGCAGCTCCGGCTTCAAGAATAGCAATACCCAGACCTTCCCATCGCGAAGGCAAAACAAAAATATCCAACGACTGTAAGAAATCAGCAACATTTTCTTCTTGTCCGATAAGTTTAATTGAATCTTCTAATTTTAAATTTTTAATTTGTGCTTCTAACTCACCTTTTAAATTTCCCTGTCCCGCAATTTGTAAAGAAAAATCCTTGGTCTTTAATAAAGAACAAGCTTCTATCAACGTTTTAAAATCTTTTTGTTCTACTAAGCGACCAATCGAACCAATCTTAATTGGTGTTTTGAATTGCGGCGCGGCATAAACAAAACGACTGATATCAATGCCATTATGAATAACAATAATTTTTTTAGATGAAATCTTATATCGATTCACGATGTCATGGCCCACAGCGCCAGAAACGGCAATTATTTTTTGAGCGTATTTAATAGTTAGACGTTTAGCCAGTGTTACTAAACTAGATTCATCTTGATTAATATTGTGTTCCGTAGAAACAACGGGGATATGCAATCGACCGGCAAACCATCGTCCGTAAATATCGCCACCCAAATGTGTATGCACGATATCTGGTTTTTCTTTTATAATAGTATTTCGTAATTTTAAAATTGAAAAAAAATTAAAACGACTGCTTCTTTTTATAACAATTAATTTAGCATGCGCTGAGATCTCTTTTTCCCAAAGCCCACCACGCTTAAAACAAACGACTACAAGCTCAAAAATAGAACTATCTATTGTTTTACAAATATCAAGCAAGAGACGTTCAGCGCCACCTGTGTCTAAACTTGGAATAACATGTAGTATTTTAATTTTTTTTGAAAATTCCATTTTTATTTTCTAAAATTGCCACCGCGGCTAACGCCAACGCAATTGGTACCCAAACCTTGCCTTTATAATATGATGTATTAAAAAATTGAAAAAGTAATCCTCCGGCCGCGCCTAAAATAATCGGCAAGGCCATATTCTTTGCGGACTGCGATAATCGACGCATCGAGCGCCAGACCGACACTGATAAAGCACTCAAAAACATGGCAAACGTTAAAATACCTGCTAAACCGTTTTCCGCCAATATTTTTTGCCATAAGCCATGAGAATCAAGTGGGTCGCCATATTGCGCTCTAAAACGAATATCATCGGCGACTAAATTAATAAATTCGCCCGAACCTTTACCAAACAAAGGACTGTCAAGCCAAGCGCGTCCAGCAATTTGCGTCATAAGCCAACGATTTTCCGTTGAGCTGACACCAATAGAAAAGGCGCTTTGAATCTCAAACATATAAAAACCTAACGGTATCATGATAACCAAACCAAGTAATAAAGGAATAATAAAACGTTGTCTAAAAGCCTTGCTTTGCGCTACGACATATAAACTGCCTTGAAAGAGTAGCGTAATCCAAGCGGCACGAGAAAAAGTACCAATCGCCACAAGCGCAAATAGAATGCCCATCACCGTAATAAGTTTGCGGCCTAAAGAAGATTTGATCCACTCACGTAAGGCAAACGCAAAAAAGACAGCAATAACTAAAAACTCAGCAATTAAATTTTGGTTATCACCAATCGGGAAAATACCAAATACTTGAACCGGGACAATTCGAACAAAAGTATTTTGCCAATCTTGAAAAAATAATGAAATAATCCCCATGAAAGCAACTAGTGTCGCAGACACGAAAAAACAAATAAGTGAATTTCGCAACGTCTGCTTAGATTTAATGACATTGACTGGTACAAAAATAAACGCGGCGTATAAAAATACAATCCAACGAATGGTATACCAAAAGCTCGTGGCAAAAGACGGAGCAAAGAAAGCTGAAATTATTGCACTTAAAGTAAAAGCCAAAAACAAAGCAAATTGAGGAAATTGCAGCGGTTCGGTTTTGGTAAAGAGTTTCAAATAAAGGCTACGAGCGCTAAAAGCAAAAAAGTTAATACCAGCTAAAACATCTACCAAGGGAATAACTAAACCACGAATATAGAAGTTCCAATTAATTACTGGCAAAGCCAAGATAGTCAGATATAAACCAAAGCGTGGATAGATTAAAAAAATAAAAAAAGCACAGACGATTGAGGCAAGAAAAATTGCCGCGTAGGTGCTGACAAAACTAAAAACAATTATCAGACCAATAAAAACCAGCGCCATTAAGCCCAGTGCTAGTCCTCTGACTTGTTTCTCACTAGATTCTATTGCTTGCTTCATATATATAACTAAACCAAAAAAACGGCTAAAAGTAAAGAAAAAGGGGTTTATATTCATAAACCCCTTTAAACACTTTTTTTAGGTGTGTGAACCTATTGCGAGGTCGGTGGATTAAAACTCATTTGATCATTTACTATGATCTTTAAGTTTACGCTCTTTTCCTTGCCACTCTGTCCATTATCAACTAAACAGTCATCGGGAAAGAGTTCATAATTCTCTGCTGCTGATGGAAGCCATACGCCTTCAGTAAGCTTGAAATAGAGAATCATGGACTTTCCGGCTTTTAGGCGATGTCCTAAATCAAGAACATAGAAGCCTGGCAATTTTGGATGATCAAAATCATCTGTAGGATCAAAACAAAGCTTCATTGTTTCCATTCCTGAATAGCCGTTGTAACTTCCGCCAACTTCTATGGTAAGACCGAGCTTCTTACAAACGAGACGGGCGACATCTTCTCTTAGGTAGATGATTCCGTCAGTGTTAGCACCACAGTAGTAAACCATGGTTGCGTCACTCTGAGCGCTTGTTATTACAGGAACTAATAACAAAACAAACAGAGTTAGAAAAAATATTTTTTTCACTATACTATCCTCCGATATATTATTATAAAAATGTACCTTTCTTTATTAATCCATAACCTTACTACAAAAGGCATAGTTTGTCAATAGTAGATTTTGATATTAAAAAAGGGGTATGTTTCACAACATTCCCCTTTAATTCAATGAACAATTGTTATCTCACGATCTCTGATGTTTTCGGGAAATAACCACTTTTCAAACCTTCGTGCGGGAAGAACTTATTTGAGTTCATATACCACACGCAGAATTTGTAATAACCCTGTGTTTCAAAGGTTAGCTGATTAAGCTGAAGAGTGTAATACTTGCCGCTATTATCAACGCCGGCTTTTATAAATCCCCATACTGGCTTTTCCGGAGCGACATCTCTGCTGCCTATACCGGTTTCGTATTCGTTTATCCTCGGATTGTGTTTATCAGTTGGCTCTTTTTTCACATAAAGTAACTTATCAACTGTTATGCCGAAATCCCGGTCTGTATCAATACCTTTTGTAAGATCATTCTGTGCAACGACAAAGTTTGCCCCTTTATCGCCGTTTGGATAAACGCCGGTAACGGTCGTAGTTTGTGTTGAGGCAGAGTAAAATTTAACATTGGCTGTTGATGAAGGGTCAATGGAAGTTCCTGTCTCTTCATTAGTCGGCATATTTTCGGGAGCTTTCTTGACTTGAGTCCCCTGATTGACCGCTTTTGAATCGCTGGAAGTTTTGTTATCACTTGAATCTTTTCCGCACGAAGCGAGAAAAAATACGCAAATTAATAATGTAAATATTTTGATGATGTTTTTCATCTTAAATTACCTTTCGTTAAATGTTTTTTTGAATGTTTTTTTGATTAAACTTTTATTTTGTAAACGAACGTACCAACTGGTAGCCGTCTATGCTAATCCTGAGAATATCTTCAGGCGAATTTTGATCACTCGGGTTTATTTTTTTGGCAAAAAAGATTTGCCCGATCTTAAAATCTTTATGGTGCAACTCGACGAAAACGCCGGGTGTCCATAAATCCTGCATGTTCGCTGAATAATGATCATAGCCCAATGCTAATCCTATATGAAGACCTAAATTGTCTCCAAGATAGAACATTAACATTGTTTGATCCAATTCACAGCCCGCCGACTCTTTATCCCAAATGGGAGAGTCGACTTTATCGCCATCGTATAATGCATCACGATGACTGGAAACCGGTTTACTCCAATAAAAACTAAAATTAGTTCTACTGAAAAATAAATTCCGCGTTCTGGTCAGGTCGACCCATCCCATTACTTTTAAAATAATGTCGGTCTGCTGCCATTGAAATAAGCCATGAGTGCCCTTCTCTATTTCCTGAATACCACCCACGTTTAACGTGAAGGCATTAAAGGAACTGTTAGGCCTCGTGCGAGCAAAACTGATTCCGCCTCCGAGTTGAGTTACTTTAATATCTGAAGATGTTTGATCAGCCTCCATGGTATTAATCTTGTAACTTCCCGCTTCAACAAATAATCCCCACGTTGAAACGTGATTCATACCCGGTTCAAGTTTATTCGGATTACTCATTCGAACGTCGCCGGTGAAATCAAAGCCACTTACTGTAAGCTTATTGGACGAATGATGAACATAGGTTCCAAAAGCTTCAGCATTTGGTGCTGGATACCAATTACTCATGCGTAATTTTGTATAATCATTGTCAGATTCATTATCCGACAACGCGGTTTTATGCTTCTCGTTACTATTTAAGCTCGGCGGTGCATAATACACCGACGGCATTTTTACAGTGCTTGTAGTTGTTGTAACACATGTTTTACATGTATCAGTAACAATTATCTGCTGTTGTGTCTCAGTTTGCTTTTTCTGTTCATCCATAGTGACATTTTTCTCACGTGGTTGTGAGAATAATGTACCGAAGAGAACAAAGAAAGCTACGATAAAAATTGTTATCGCTTTCATTTACTTTTTTCTCCTTCTTGCCGTTAGGCAAGCTTTTATTATGATTTTAAATTACTTTTTTCCATTTTTCTTTAATCCAGAATCCTACCATGAAGGCTAACAATTGTCAAGCTTCATGGCAGTGTTCTGCTTTAAATTATCGAAGAATATTTTTCATGTTTCCCTGACGAGCAATCTCTTCAGAACTTAACTGTTTAGTATCTTCCAAATAACCGCCTTCACCAATTAAATCTTGCTGATGAATTGGCGATGTTTCATGCATGGCATGAAAGTTTGGTGAGCTCGGTGTTGGTTCAAATGGTTCGCGTTGACCGTAACTATGCGGAGCAACAATTGTCTGTGGGGTTAAATACACATACATTAAAGCCGTAATCAAACCAAGAACCAAGGCGATACTAAGAATCAAAATAAAATTGGGTCGTTCTGGCCAGCTTGAATCAATCGGCTGGTCAATCAAACGAACCTTAACAGCATCACCTGAACCATGATACGCGGTATTCTCAGTCATTAAGACAAAATTAATCGCTCGATCAATCTGTTCAGCTTGATTGCGATCAGGATGATACACGGCAATGGCAATAATACCAGTATCACTAATACTCTTAGCTGTGACCGTTTTATCCCATTCCTTCATTTGATCTTTGGTATTATCACCAAAATAACTTTGATCAATTGAAAAACCAGCCTCCGTCACTTTTGTATAAAATGAATTTGAGGTCACAACGTTAGCTAAGACACTCGAAAGATATTCATTTGATTTTGATGCAGTATAGGCATCAACACTTTGACTGTATTCTTGTACAACCAATAATTGTGACTTTGAACTATACTTAAAACGTTGAACTGCAATAACTCCAACGCCCAATAAAATAAATAAGGCGATGATGCCGTAGACAGTCTTGCGCTTTTTTGCCACAAGATTGATAAAATCTTTAAATTCCATAACGGTTTAGTTTTTTATAATATGGCATACTATAGCATATAATGAAATTAATGTCAATGATAGCCTAAAAGACCCGTTTCGGGCCGTATTTACTCGTATTTTCTAGGACATTTTTAAATAGCCACGATCGTCAATAACTATGATTTTCTTACTTTCGAGCACTCCATATAAGAAGACATCAGTCATTTGTTGACGATAACGAAACTCTTCTTCAGTAAATACCGCATAATTAACTTCATTAACCAATTCATCTTCAAGTTCTTTAACCAGTTTAGCGACTTTATCCTTATTAAATTCTCCCACAATAAGCATATCGACTGGAGCTTGTTTATCATTTAAGAATAATCCCGAAAGCACCAAAAGCTTGATTTGACCTAGCTTTTTCAATTTTTCCGTAAAGTCTTTTTCACACAAAATCTGTGCTTTAATGATTAATTCGCGAATTTCATTAAATAAGACAAAATCTTTATTAGCTTGAAAAAACTTTCGATCAGTTCTACCACCATCGTCATGTTCCTCATCTTGTCCTTGATGACTCGTCAGCAAACCCATAGTTTCAAGATTTTCTAATTCTCGACGCACGGCATTGAGTTGAAGATTTAAATGACGAGAAACCTGCCGGATATAATAAGCATTATCAGGATTTAAGAGACATAATTTTAGAATTTTTACTCTGGCGACCGAGCCAAATAGTTTTGCAAGCATAAACTGAAGTAGAGCTTGATTTTGTTGATTTTTAACGACTTTTATCGTATACTAGTATTATACTCTAGTCAAATACTGAAAAGCCCCGTATGAGCTACAAAGTAGCGCCCCTCACTGTTAACCCGCGACAGAAATTAAATGTCTCTAGTCGGGTGTTTGTAAGCCAGCCGTCGGCCGAAGAAGAACTTCTTGCCGGCCGGCTTTTTGTTTTATTAGAGATGGAACTTGAGCGTCTCGAGGACTCACGTATCGCTGATTTTATTATTGCTGACGCTTACCGACAATATTATGAAAGTGAAATCTTTCTTATGCGTGAACGCATGGGCGTGATTAAACCGGAGACTGTTTTTGAAGCCGCGATTGCCAAGCTCAATAAAAACTTAGCGGAAATAATTGAACAAGAAAAAATAAAAATTTCTCCAAGTTCTCTACATGCGACGATTGGTTTAATTCATGGAAATAAATTATTCTTTAGCCAGCTTGGTGCTGGCAAGGCGATTCTGTTATATCGACCAAAAAACAAAAAAGGCGAAATGCTGGCTGATTACAGTTTGGTTGATATTACAGAAAAGACTAATGATCCAACCCAAGAATTAGCTCAAACTAATACATTTTTTACTAATATTGTTGCTGGCGCCATTCCGGCGCACGGCTATTTCTTTTTTGCCAACGAAGCCTTGCTTGAATATTTAACCAAGAAACAACTGACCGACATTATTACAACATTGCCACCAAGTGGCGCCGCCGAGCAGATTAAAAACATGCTTGAACAAACTAATGCTTTTGTTCCCTTCTTTGGTTTGATTGTGAAAAATACCACCGGCGAGCACGACGCTTTTGCCGCACCGGCGGCGACCATGGGTCTGCCTAATACGATGCCAGTTGGTTCTGGTCGCTCCTCGGTAAATCAATTAAATCTTACTCAAGAAAAAACCGAACAATTACTCAGTCCGTCAGGCATGATTAATATTAAAAAATGGCTAGGCAAACTTCGTCCTGTTTCAAAAAATATAAAAAGTTTTGCTAATGATAAAGCTCGACAACTTAATATCGCTGGCGAACGCTTAAGTTTACAAAAGAAATTTTCAACAGTGGCCAAAGGTTCAGCTTCATTTTTAATTGCGCTTGGCATGATGATGTGGCGCGGCGTCGTTCAAGCTGCTCATTTTGTTTCAAATCCCCAAGCTCGCAAAAATACTATGAGCGACCTTAAACAAAAATCATTACAAACCATTCAAGGCGGTGCCAAAGCGATTAACCGTTTCAATGGTCTTGATAAAAAACGAAAAACACTTTTAATCGTTATTGGTATTTGTGTTCTTGGCTTTCTGGGCAGTGTGATTTATACGAGTATTCACGATCAACAAGTAAAAACTCAACAACTGATTTCTACCCTGACCGATCAATTTACTCAAAAAGAAAATCAACTTGAAGCCACTTTGCTCTATAATAATAAAGATGGCGCCAAACAATTACTTGATGATATGGAAAAAATTGTCGCGCAATTACCGAGTAAATCTGACGCCGATAAAACTCGCCAAGCACAATTCAGAACTCGCTATGAGTCTAAACTTGATAGTATTTATAATATTTATCGCGTTAGCGGCGCTCCCCTTTTGCAACTAGCTGATGACTCTCAATTTTTATTAAGCGATGCTACTAACGTCTATGTCATTTCCATCCCAGCAAAATCAATTCGTAAATTGAGCGCCGACGGCGGATTGTCTGATGCTGCGACCACTGACGCTTTCCCAACCACAAATATAATTGGCGCGACTGTTGACAGTCCGAATCAATATATTATTGGCGCAAATTCTGTTCTCTCCTATCATACAGACGGTAATATCTTTTCAACGATAGCCATTGATAATCCAACTAAACCCATGCAAGCCGCGGCCGTCTATAACAATCGACTCTATGCCGCTGGTAATGGCATGATTAATCGCTTTAACTTTGATAAAAATATTAATAGCTTTACCAGCCGCGCTGATTGGTATACTGATAGTCCGGCTCTTGGTACAATAAGTTCATTGGCGATTGATGGTCGCGTTTACTTAATCGAAAACGGAGCCATTACTAAATTATCAGGTGGCAAGCGTGAGGTCTTAACCCTTGATCCGGTTTCGCCAAGCCTCGAAGCACCGACTAAAATAGCCGTTTCACTCGACCTTAATTATCTTTATATCTTAGAACCAAAACATAATCGACTCTTAGTCTATTCAAAAACAGGTTCCTACATCGCGCAATATGCCGGTGATGAACTCAATAACTTAACAGACTTTGTTGTTGATCAGAAAAACAAACTTATTTACTTCTTAAACGGCAAAACAATTTATAAAATAGTAGCGAAACATTTTGATACAACAAAATAATGAACAATAAAAAACATCCGCCACATCGGCGGACGTTTTTTATTTATCTATTACTTCAAGGTAACCTTAGCACCAGCGGCTTCAAGAGTCTTCTTGATAGCTTCGGCTTCTTCTTTTTTAACACCTTCCTTAACTACTTTTGGAGCAGCGTCAACAACGGCTTTAGCTTCAGCTAAACCAAGTTCTGAAGCCACGGCGCGTAAAGCTTTAATAACAGCAATCTTATTAGCACCAGCATCAGTGATTTCAATATCAAAGCTTTCTTTTTCTTCAGCAGCCGCGGCTGTCGGCGCAGCGGCACCGGCCATCATCATGGCTGGAGCAGCGGCAGAAACGCCAAACTTATCTTCAAGGATTGAAACCAATTCGGCTAAATCCAAAACTGACATTTTTTCAATTGATTCGACAAGTGATTTGAACTTTTCAGGAACAACCACGTCTTTTTTTTCTTCTGACATACATTTATTATTTAATATCTTTAATAGCAGACAACACGGTCACTAATGATCGAAGGTTGCCGGCGAGTACATTAACAAAACCGGAAATTGGTGCATTAATAGAACCGACCAATTTGGCATACAACTCTTCTTTTGATGGTAAGGTGGCAAGCGCTTTGATGCTTAGAGCATCAACAAACTTTCCATCTACAATTCCACCCAAAAAAGCAATGCGGCCTTCAGTGTCTTTGATAAACTTAGCTAATACTTTGGCCGGAGCAACTTCATCGGCATAACCAAAGGTTATGGCGACTTGTCCGTCAAACTTACGCGCATCAACTTCAATATTAGCTTCGGACAAAGTTCGAGCTAATAAGGTTTTTTTCGCGGCGTAGTATTCGCTTTGTTCTTTTCCAAGTTCAACACGCAAGGCTTCGTTTTCTTTAACGGTCAAGGCGTTGAAGCTTGTAAAAACAACCGACTTAGCTTTAGCTAAGCGTTCTTTAATGTCGCGACTGATTTCCTGTTTTTTTTGCTTTGTTTTTGGCATAAAACTTTATTCTCTCTTTCTTCTAAAGTGAAAAAAGATATAAAAAAACTGCGACCTTTCGATCCCAGACGGTATAAAGCAAAAAACTGCTTTTGTGTCTCGGTAGGACTTATTGTTAGCCTACTGTCTAGGACATAACCATACTAACAAAAAGCCTTAACTATGTCAAGAATTACTTTAAATATTTTTGTTTAGCCGCATTATGCTCGGCTAAGGTTTTGGAATAAATCATTTCGCCTGTATCTGGTCGACTTAAAAAATAATTATAATCAGTTTTCGTTGGATAAATTGCCGCCATAATGGCTGTTAGACCAGGATTAGAAACCGGGCCGCGTGGCAAACCGCGATGAAGATAAGTGTTATACGGAGAATCAATGCGCGTATCAAGAAAACTGTATTGATCTTTTTTACCTTGCGTATAGGCAAGCGTAACATCAGACTCCAAAGGTTGACCATTAGCAATTCGATCCCAAAATATGCCAGAAACAATTTTCATATCAGCTTCCGTGCGCGCTTCTTTTTCCACAATCGACGCCATGATTATAATATCTTCGGCTTTATGGCCAGATTGTTGCATGGCTGTTCTTAGCTCTGAACTAAGCTTTTTTTCAAAATTATTACGCATCTTTGTAATCAAGTCAGCGGCCGTAAAATTTTTAAACATCCGATAGGTATCGGGAAACAAGTATCCTTCATAGTGCTTAGCTTCGGTCAAAAAACTATCGTCATGCAAAAACCCACTTTGTTTTAAATAATCATTTATTTCTTTAACGTTTAAACCTTCACGAATCAACACATTAACTTCCCGATCAGCAACAATACCTTTGGTGAGTTGCACAATTATGTTTCGGGTAGAAGTTCGAGCTTCAATACTATAATTACCAGCTTGAATTAATGAAGAGTGATGAAGATATAAATAAATTTTAAAAGCCAAAGTTGAAGAAATTAATTTTTCTTTTTGTAAGTTTGTGGCAATTTGAGAAGTTGACTCGCCCTGAGTAACCATGAATGATACATCGTTAGTATTGCTCGAATGTGAAGAAATACGAGCTTCATACCAAATGACGCAAAGGGCCAGGAGCGAAACAATAACAATTATCTTTTTCATACTACATTTGTCTTTTGAAGAAATTCAAGTATACTATCAGTATATCATATGTCATACATCTATATACTGGTGCCGTTAACGGCCGTTATTATTGCTCAATTAAGTAAGTTTTTGGTACCAAAAAATAAACTCAAATTCAATCTAAAAAATTTAGTGGCGTATTCAGGCATGCCTTCAAGCCATGCCGCCGTCACTATCTCTTTAGCGACGATTATTGCCTTACGCGAAGGATTTGGTTCCGCTGACTTTGCCGTTGCCGCACTTTTAGCCTTTATATCAATTCGCGACGCCGTCGGTATTCGCCAATACATCGGCAAACAAGGAAAAATTATTAACGATATTGTTGGCGACCTTGAAGACGAAAAATATCTTGATGAAAATTTTCCTCAGATGATTGAGAAGGTTGGTCATACACCAAAACAACTATTAGTTGGCGCTTTGATTGGCTTGGCTGTCGCCCTTATATTTTATTATTGTTGATTTTGAGTGCCGTTAACTCGACAGTGACCGCTTTGGCAAGTCGAACCATTAGCACAGGTACCGCAAGTGCCACCGCAGCCATCATCGCCGCAATTTTTACCGCTGCAATTTCTATAACAATTTCGAGCTGACTGGCAATACGGCGTTCCCGGGACTTTACCCTGAACATAACCTGACTCTACAATGGTGCAAAATTTATAACTATTATCAGCTGGCTTGTATTGATAATAATAAACATGAGAATTGGCCGGCATGGTTAAAGGGTCGGGCGTTCCGGCAAATGTTTTGTTTTGATCATTCCAGCACGTCAACGATTCATAACCATCGCAGGGACCGAGTTTATTGATTGGATCAGTTGGCAAATTAGAACCGAGCGTTGAAGCAAAGGTTCCTGACCAACTCGGCCAGGTTGAAACACTACGATTGGTTAAATAAGTTCCCGTATCAAGTTTTGGATATGATCCAATAATCGTGTTGTAACCCTCCATAGCATCTCGCATGGCTCGTAAATCAGATAAGCGGCGAACATCACGAATAATTGTGGCCTTCTTACTGTTGCAAAAAGCTCCCTGTGTACAATCAGAATCTATTAAACACGATTTTTGTGCGTTATCAGAACAGGTTCCGGTTTGCTGACAAATTTCTCCACTTGGACATTCTCGAGAAGTTTGACAACCTTGGGTTACGGTTTGACTGCAATTTTGCACGTCGATATTGAATTTCCAATACTGCAGTAATTGTCCAAAAATATCCGTGGTGGCATTTTCTGGATTTTGGTTATAGGAAATAATATAAATATTGGTATAAATTTCCGGGATATTTGATGCAACGCAGGAGCCGGCGGCAAAGGCTGTCGGAAT
>CAYRGL010000007.1:0-7417 GCA_964423915.1 uncultured Gammaproteobacteria bacterium
ACGGTTGACCAAATTAAACGATTTTCTAGGTTGCTTTGTAAATTAGTTAAAATCATGCCCCAGAGTTTCAAGACGTTTAATTGTCTTGAACGATAGAGCACATTAATGATTTCTTCTCTTCGTCCACCAACTGAAACTAAGTCTGAAGCAATGGTTAACGTAGTTGGTGTAACGTTAGTGGTCTTAAAACTTTTTGTCTCAGTAATTAAACCAGCCAATAAACAAGTCGCCATGTCTTCAGTAATGGCAATTTTTTGTTCTTTAAAAAAGTTATACAAAATTTCAGCACTTGCCACGGTATTAACATTCACAATATTAATTTGACCGTGATTATCATTGGCCGCGTCATGATCAATGTTAATAACAGTGGTTTCAAAAAAGAATTGTGTGTCTTGATCATAGATCCAACCGAGTGATTCAAAGTCTGGCGTGGAAACAGTAATTACTAAATCATACGCAAAGCCACTGGCTTGCGAAGAAATGTCTTCATGTGCAAAAAAGCCATTTTTAGGAGAAATAATAAAATCTAATTTGTTATCTTCAACTTTATATTCAATCTGCGATACTTTAGTATTAGAGATATCGAGTGAAATAATAAATTTACGCAAATTATCAAGTTTGGAAGTGATATGAGAAAAGCCTGGTAAAAAAGAAAAAGGGGAAACTGCGCTTGGTTTTTCTGCGGCAATATCAACTTTTTTGCCTAAGCTTAATAACCAAAGTCGCAAGGCTAAGGAAGACGCGACGGCGTCGCCGGGCCAAGTCCGGTTAAATGTAATGAGGATGCTTTTAGCGTCCTCAATACTTTGCTTCATTTGTTCGTAGTTTGTTTTCATGAAATCAATCTATCAATCTACAGTAAAAAAGCGTGAGCGTCAAGGCAAATAAATTCTTGACAATCTTTGATTTTATTATTATACTGGGTTTTGCGGATTTAGTTTTAAAATTCGCATTTTTGGTCCCATCGTCTAACGGCTAGGACGCCAGGTTTTCATCCTGGTAATAGGAGTTCGATTCTCCTTGGGACTACAACTATTTATTTAACGAAAGATCCCATGCTTTCCGTGCTCAGTTGGAATATACAGGGCCTATCATACAAAGGTACATATACGGCCTTCAAGAAAATATTGCCTGTCTTGTTGCGCAGTTCAGCAGATATTATTTGTCTACAGGAAATGTGCGAAGCGGAAATAAAATTGCTAAACCAGTTTAAGGATTTTCATATTTATATCCCGGAGTTTAACAGTTCAAAACAAGTAACCGTATCTCATTTTAATCACAATGTAATAGTAAGTAGATTACCTTTCTCAAAAGTGGGAGAACTTAGTTTCCCGTCATCGCTCAAAAAAGATATTATTCTTGAAGCTGTCAGCAAGATGGAATTTATTGTGAGTAATAAAGTTTTAAGAATCTATAATTGTCATTTTGCGATTGATGGCGTTGGTTGGCAAACTCGTTTAAAACAAATTGAATATATAATCAACGATTGTTCTAATTTTACTGGCCCCGTTGTTATCTGCGGTGATTTTAATACTGTCGTGCCAAAGCCAGGTTGGCGCCGAAAATTAATTCAGTTCGTTCACCAAATTCCCAATGATGATTTGTTGAT
The DNA here is from genome assembly GCA_964423915.1 of uncultured Gammaproteobacteria bacterium. GTDB lineage: Bacteria > Patescibacteriota > Patescibacteriia > Patescibacteriales > Patescibacteriaceae > Patescibacterium. Next base: position 1,610 of record CAYRGL010000007.1, read on the forward strand.
AAACAACGAGTTGATGAGCGAAGATGAACGTTTTTTATTTAATGAAGCTGTGACCAAAGCGGGATTCACAGAAGCCTTTGATTTACATAAACCAACCTGGTCTCTTCTAAAGACTAAACATTGGGAAGTTTTAAAACTTAAACCAGATTGGTTCTTAACTAAAAATCTTTCCGTACTATCTCGTACCTTAGGTGACTATATTTCTGATCATAGATCAATGCTCGTAGAGCTTGAATAAAATAATAATTCCGGAGACAGTATAAAAAGTTCCGTGCATAAGATGTACTTTCCATCGTGCCGGAATAAAACCAAACCAACGTTTGCAAAGACGCTGGACAAAGGTTAAATGCGCATCAAGTGTATCGTTAACTTTTTCGCGATAATATTTTTCGAGTTTGGTAAGAGGACAAGCGCGCCAGGGCATTGGTCCTAGAATATTTAAGGCAATATAGATAATAAAGTAAGGCACATAAGCTAAGCCAAAAAAATACAAAAAAACCATTTGCAAAGGTGACAATATCGTCCAAAGTAAATGGACGCTAAAAACTGTTTCGGCTAAAGTTTTGTAGGGCGGCTTCGTGCCAAAGGCCCTAAAGTAGAGGGCTTCCATGTCTTCATTTTAATCCATATTGATTAAAGCCACAATCTACTGCTATGATGTGAGAACTATCATTATATATGCATTTTAAAGACTATCAAAAAAAGGCGGCCAAGACCGCTAAGTATAAAGCGATTGGCAAAATGTTTGTTTATCCAGCTTTAGGTCTCGCTAATGAATCAGGTGAAGTTTTAGGTAAGATTAAAAAGATATTTAGAGATTATAATGGCAAACTAACTAAAGAATATAAGGAAGCCATTAAGCATGAACTTGGTGATGTGCTTTGGTATCTGGCTATGCTCTCTCGCGATCTTGATTTGGATTTAGAAGAAATTGCTAAAATTAATTTAAAAAAGTTAGACAGTCGTTTGAAACGAGGTAAACTCGGAGGCGATGGCGACAACCGTTAAACAATTACTATGGAATACGATTACGATTTAATTATTATAGGCGCCGGCGCCGCCGGCATGACCGCTTCAATTTACGCTTCACGCTATACCTTGAAGAATGTCGTGATTGGCGATATTTTAGGCGGTACAACCACTGAAGCGCATAAAATTTTTAACTGGCCGGGTGATCCAGGCATTACGGGTTATGAATTAATGGACAAGATGGCCAAACACATGAAAGAAACCGGCGGTGAATTATTAAATGACATTGTTACTGATGTTATTAAAAACGCTGAAGGCTTTCAAGTCGTTACCAAACGCGGAAAAACCTTAACCGCGAAACGAGTTTTGTTTACTTCAGGTACAAAACATCGTCATCTTAATCTTGAACATGAAGAAGAACTAGCTGGTAAAGGTGTTTCATATTGTGTCACTTGTGATGGTGCGTTTTTTCGTGGCTTAAACGTTTCTTTGGTTGGTGGAGGTAACAGTGTTATTTCTGCCGCACTTTATATGTCTGATTTAGCTAAACAGGTTTATGTTATTGTTCGAGGCGGAGAATTAAAAGGTGAACCGGTGTGGAGAGAAGAATTAAAAAAGCGTCCTAACGTCATAATTATTCCCAATACTAATGTTTTAAATGTAATTGGTACAGAAAAACTTGAAGCCATAGAATTAGACAAAGAATATAATAATTCAAAACAAATTGCCGTGGATGGTATGTTTGTGGAAATTGGCTTAATTCCACAAACCGAATTAGCTAAAAAACTTGGTGTAGAAACTGATCAACTCGGCTACATTATAGTTAAGTCAGATATGTCGACTAATATTGCCGGCGTCTACGCCGCAGGGGATTCCACCAACGCTTCCAATAATTTTCATCAAATCGTGACCGCCGCCGGTGAAGGATCGGTCGCGGCTGATTCGATTTACAAATCGCTGAGCGTAAAATAAATTGTCATTGACAAAGTTCTTTGTTTCTTCTAGTGTAGAAGCAAAGAACTTTTTTTGAACTTTAAAAATTAATATGCCATGGCAGCGAAAAATAAAAAAGAAAAAAAGCCAAACTTAAATTCTTTGAACAATCTTATAAAGAAAAAATTCGGCTTTATTTCAGCAGGACTAAAAAATTATTCAGTCGTTCTTACTAAAGATCTGAGTGCGATGATTCGTGTTACACCAAAGAATCATTACCTTGTTGATGCCGAAGTAAAAATTAATACAGGAACAAAGGTTACGGTATGCGGTGCAAATATTTCTAATTATTCTCAAAAAGATTATTACCACTTTGAACCGCTCAATTATACAAATGAAATTTATTTTAATATCGAAGGAGTAACTTTGGTCGATAACGGAAGTTTTTGGACCAGTTTAGAAGAATTTATCGAAGCCGCAGCGGCAAAATAAAAAAGTATTTTATAAAAATTAACCCCGACTTAGATTTAAGCCGGGGTTTTATATTGTGCTATAATGGGATTACTATGACTTTACGCGAATACTTTCAAGCTGCTATTGAGAAAAAAGCTTCGGATTTACATCTCGTGGCCGGCGCCGAGCCAGCTTTGCGCATTGAAGGAAAATTAGACGCGATTGCCGGTGAAGAGAAATTAGATAACGACGCGTTGATTGCTGAGCTACAAGATATTATTGAGCCGTCAATGTGGCATCTTTTTACGGAAAATAAAGAATTAGATTTTTCGCATGAATTTTTCGGTAAACGTTTTCGTATTAATTTACATTACCAACGCGGTATGATTGCTTTGACCGCGAGACTTGTTTCCAATCTTTCACCTGATCCGGCGCAAATCGGTTTTACTGACATCATGCATAACATTACGAAAATGCGTGATGGTTTAATTTTATTAACCGGACCGTCAGGTTGCGGCAAATCAACCACCTTGGCCGCTATGATTAATATTATCAATCAAAGTCGCGATGGACATATTATTACGATTGAAGATCCAATTGAATACATGTTTGAAAATAAAAAATGTTTGATTGAACAACGAGAGATTGGTACTGACACTCTATCGTTTGCCGATGCGTTAAAATATTCCTTGCGCCAAGATCCAAACGTTATCATGGTTGGTGAAATGCGCGATTTAGAAACAATGTCGGCGGCGTTAACCGCGGCCGAAACAGGACATTTAGTTTTATCAACCTTACACACCGCTTCAGCCGCCGACAGTATTTTACGCATTGTTGACTCATTTCCGCCGCATCAACAAACTCAAGTTTTAAATCAACTTGCTGGTTGTTTGCGCGCTATTGTTACGCAACAGCTTTTGCCGCGAATTGGCGGAGGTTTGGTCGCGGCGCGCGAGGTCTTGATTAATACCGCTGCAGTTGCTAACTTGATTCGACGTAACCAAGTCAGTCAAATTATGACCATTATTCAAACAAGTGCTAAAGACGGTATGGTTTCTATGAACAAAGCCATTGAACAACTTCAGGCGCAAGGTATTATTTCTTCTGACACCGCAACTAACCGTTCGCGTAATTTAGAAACTCAAGCTGCCTATTACTAATATGACTATTGATCGTTGGAAAGATATTATTGATCAAATCAAAGCCAACTTCACGGTTGAAGATTCGGGCGAGTATGAAGACGAAGAACGCGGCGGCACGACAACTGAGTATATTGAATTTACAGGACCCTTGGGTCGCATGCGCTTGGAATTTGAAACTCATCCCGTAGTTTTAGATACCAAAACAAAATATCACAAGCGCATTGGTTCAGAAACACAAGTTGAATATGTCTACAGTGAAACAGAAAAAACGCACACGTTGTCAGTTTTTAAATACGATGACGCGCTTGATGAATGGATGCCGTTTAAAACAAGTATGTTTAATTAATCAGTATGGACCAACGAATTATTTTTTTGCCATTATTAATTATTTCCAATATCGTTATTAGCGCGTGGTGGTATCAACGACCGCAAGATATGTTGTGGTTAAGTATCGCCTTGGTCGTGATTAATGTTTTTTCCGCCTGGTGGCTTGGTCGCTCACGTAAAGATTGGTGGATTTTTTCTTTGTTGCCATTATTTTTATTACTTTCCGGTTTAAGCTATTCATTAATGTTTGGTCAGCAATTTTTAGCTCTGGGTATAATTAGTATTTCAACCTTGGGTTCAATTTTGTATTGGCGTTTAGTTTTTCTCTACGCCTTTAGACAAGGAGCGTTTAGACCGTTTAGTTTAGAAAAAAGTTCAAATTATTTATCACTCCTAACCATCTTTTTTAGCACGGCTAGTATTTTCGGACTAAAAATCTTTATTGATTTGCCGCTGTGGCAATTATTGAGCGCGGCGGTTATTACAAACTTGGCTGTTATTACGCAGTGGTTGTGGTTTGAAAAAATAGTATGGCGTACGCATTGGGTGTACGGTGTCTTAATGTTTTTAGCTTTACTTGAATTTTATATAGTCTTTAGTTTTTTACCGATTAATTTTCATATTCTTGGTTTTAGTATGGCCGTGATGTGGTATGCCTTGTCAACGATTGTCTCTGATCAGCTGAGCGGACATCCAAGTTCGGCGCGTGCTCGTTTTGTTTTAATTATTACTTTAGTTGCTACTTTAGCCGTGTTGCTGACAGCACGCTGGTTTTAAGGTACAATATCGTAGCTTATGAAATTAACTGAAAGAACAAAATTTTGGATGGTTTTTTCCTGTATTATCATTGCCGCTTTAATTGGTGGTATTTTAGGCAACTGGGCTTTTATTTATTTACTTGATAAATATTATGGCGTGCCAGGTGGAAACTACTACGCCACGAGCTCTTCGGTCACCCCGGTTATTGTGAACGATTCAAAAAAGGTTATTATTGAACAAGATAATCAAATTACGCAATCGATCTCGAGTGCGGATGCTGAATTCGTACGAATTTTTAAACGCCAAAGCGATACAACTATTTATCAAAAGAAAGATGCGCTTAATACCGCGGTGGTAGTCACGAGTGATGGTTGGTTGGTAACTAACATAAACTTAACCAGCGACAAAAATGCTTTGAAAAATTTTATTGCTATAACGCCAGATCGTCGCCGTTTTTCCATTGAAAACGTTATTACTGATTCGTTGTCCGGCTTATCCTATATTCATTTATTGCAAGCGCAAAACTTGCCGGTACGAAACTTATTATCGAAAAAAGATTTATCAATTGGACAAACCTTAATTGCTTTAAATAATGACGGCACGATTGAGCTTGGTCGCTTGTCACGCAGTGCTGATGTGGTTTTTCCAAGCGAAGGTTATATTGAAACCTTGCAAGTTTCTAATCTAAGTAATCAAGAAGGTTTTATTTTTGACGCTGCCGGACAAATGGTTGGTATTGAAAAAGCCAAAAGTATTTTAGCCATGGACAGCGTGCAACGTAGTTTAGAAAAAGTGTTAACTGATGGTAAAATTGTTCGTCCGCGTTTTGGTGTTCATTACTTAAACTTAGCCAACGCGTTAGCACAGGGCAAAGATAGTGGCGCGCTAGTTGTCGCTATGGGTAAAGAAGCTGCTGTGGTGCCGGGTAGTCCGGCGGACAAAGCCGGCATTAAGAGCGGCGATATTATTGTTTCTCTAGATGACACAGCGATTAGCGAATTTAACGATTTGGCAGGGTTGGTGGCTGAATATCGACCAGGAGATACGGTTAACGTCGTGTTACGTCGTGGTCAAGAAACTAAAAAAGTTATTGTTACGATTGATACACTGCCGTCTAATTAATATTCATCCAATATGAAAATTAATTCGATACGCAATAAGAAAAATGTGTCAGGCCTCACTGTTTTGGTGCGGCTTGATTTAAATGTACCTTTTTCTGGACAAA
>CAYRGL010000007.1:7517-11087 GCA_964423915.1 uncultured Gammaproteobacteria bacterium
TTAGTTTTAAATAAAGGGAAAAAAATGACAAGAAAAGTAACTGAGCTTCATAAAGATGATGCTATTTTAGATATTGGTCCAAAAACTATGTTGTCTTATGCACAAATTATTAAAGACGCTAAAACAATTATTTGGAATGGGCCAATGGGAAAAATTGAAGACGAGCGTTTTAAACAAGGAACAAGCACTATCGCTAAAGCGATTAGTGAAGCAACAAAAAAAGGTGCCTGTAGTGTTGTTGGCGGCGGAGAAACCGTGGCGGCATTAGCTACTTCAAAAAAACAATTTAGCTGGGTTTCCACCGGCGGCGGTGCTTGCCTCGCTTATTTAAGTGGAGAAAAATTGCCGGGCTTAACAAAAATAATTTCTTAAGATGGCACGAACACGTTTAAAAAAATCACGACCGCGTCCTTTAGTTTTAGCAATTATTGAAGGCTTCGGTATTACTGCGGCCGGCGACGCCAACCCGATTTTAAGCGCTACTACGCCATTTTTTGATCAGCTATTAAGTCATTATCCAACTGCGTTGCTTGAAGCGAGCGGCGAAGCCATTGGTTTAGAGCCCGGTATGTCTTCGAATTCTCGTATTGGACATTATATTATTGGTCATGGACGCGCGTGGCCTAAAACATCACGATTAATTTCTGAAAGTTTAGCGGATGGCTCGTATCGTAATTTAGAAGGTATACAGAAATTAGAAAAAAATCTGGCTACTCATTCTAAACGAGTTCATTTGATCGGTTTGATTTCGAGTGCTGACGTCGAAACAAAAATGGATCATTTGCCAGCAATTTTGGCTGCGGTTAATTTACCCGAGGTTGAACATATTTTTATTCACGGCGTTTTAGACGGACGAGAAATTTCGGAAACGGCCGGACAACGATTGGTGCAAGAAGTTTCAACGATGATTGCGCCATATCAAAAAGTCAGCCTCGCTTCAATTATGGGACGATTATATGGACTTGATGACAAGCATAATAGCAGTCGTACTGATAAAGCGATTGATTTATTGGTTAAAGGGGAAGCAGTCCAAGCTTCATCTTTAGAAAACGCTTTAGCGGAAACCTACGACAAGAAAATTTTTGACGAAGAATTTCCACCAACTATTTTTTCCGATTCTAAAGAATTTTGTATTAAAGAAGGCGATACGGTTATCTTTTGGAATCACAAAGGTGTTGGTTTTGTTTCCTTAGCCGAAGCACTCTTAAAAAATGTGCCCAAGCTTTCTTTATTTACCATGACTGATTATGGTCTTGGAGATAAAGCCACGACGTTATTTACTATAGAGCAAGATTCTCCAAGTCTTGGTACTGTCTTAGCCGAGCATACCTTAAAACAATTGCGCATTGGTGATAGCGCCGGATTTTTCGGTTCAGCGTATTGGCTTGATGATTTTGCCAAACCAATTTTTGATAATGTTGAACGCCAACTTATTCCAATTCACCCCAGTCTTGATTTGGAAACTGCTTGTTTAGATTCCATGACTGAAATGCGTCGAGCTTGTGTTGAGGCAATCACGAGTGCGCAGTATGATTGTATTATTATTAGTTTTTCGCAATTAGATTTGATTTCTCATCAAGGCAGTCCGGAACAAGTAATAAAAATTGTCAGCGCGATTGATGCGCACTTAAAAGCCATTGCGGAAACAACACAAGCCAGTGACGGCGTTATGATTATTACCGCCAGTCATGCTGGTGCGGAACGTATTATTGATCCAGCAACCGGAGAAACGTTTAAAGAGCATTCTCTTAATCCTGTTTTTATTTCGGTGCTTGGTAAACGTTTTCAAGGGTATAACCTTGGTTGGCCAGAATTAAATAGGGATCATCTAGAACTGGCAAAACCGATTGGTACTTTAGTTGATGTGGCGCCAAGTATTTTAAGTTTATTGTTATTAAAAAAGCCCGAGTCAATGACCGGGAATAATCTTATTCCGTAATCATGATTACCACGCGCCTCAAACGATTATTTAGCTCAGCTGGTTCAGGTATCGCTTCAGCGGCTTTTGTTATTGGTTTATTTTCAGTAGCGAGTCGTTTGCTCGGTGTCATGCGTGACCGTATTCTTGCTTCAACATTTGGTGCAAGTCAGAGTTTGGATATTTATTATGCGGCGTTTCGTTTGCCGGATTTAGTTTTTAATTTATTAGTGTTAGGTGCGTTGTCCGCAGGTTTTATTCCCGTGTTTGCGCGTATGGCCGCGGAAAAACAAGATCACTCCAAAGCCTGGGCTTTAGCTAATAATATTTTTAACACGTTGTCGGTCGGACTAATGCTGGTCTGCGGTTTTGGAATTATTGCCGCGCCACTTTTAGTTAATGTTATTGCACCGGGTTTTCCGCCAGAGGCCAGAGCCACAATTGTTCTATTAACGCGCGTTATGTTTTTGTCGCCATTTTTCTTAGGACTTTCCAGTATTGTTGGCGGCGTTTTGCAATCCTTTCATCGTTTTTTCATTTATTCCTTGGCGCCGGTTTTATATAACCTAGGTATTATTTTTGGTGCCATCTATTTAGTGCCGCGTTATGGCGTTTTTGGTTTAGCGTGGGGCGTGGTGATTGGATCATTTTGCCATTTTGCGATTCAACTTCCATCACTTTTTAAATTAGGTTTTCGTTATCAGTTTTTTATTGATTGGAAAGATAAAGGCATGCGCACGGTCTATGGCATGATGACCGCCCGAACTCTAGGTTTAGCAGTGACACAGATTAATTTAACCGTGATTACGATTATTGCTTCGCGTTTGCCAAGCGGATCGTTAAGTATTTTTAACCTAGCAAATAATTTACAATCATTTCCTGTCGGATTGTTCGGCGTTTCTTTTGCTATTGCCGTTTTCCCAAGTTTATCGGCGGCCGTTAGTAACGAAGCTTTTATAAAAAATTTCTCTCGTACCTTTAGACAAATTTTATTTTTTATTGTTCCCGCAACTATTGCTTTAATTATTTTGCGTGCGCAAATTGTTCGTGTTATTTTAGGTTCTGGTAAATTTAATTGGGATGATACAGTCTTAACGGTCAGTACGGTTGGCTTTTTTGCAATTTCATTATTCGCGCAAGCTACCGCGCCTTTACTCGCGCGCGCGTTTTACGCCAAGCATGATTCGAAGACGCCGTTTATCGTCGGACTTTTTTCGGATGGTGCCAACGTGGTTTTAGCGTTATGGCTTATGCATTCTTTAGGAGTGTTAGGTTTAGCTTTAGCGTTTTCAATTAGTGCCGTGTTTGATTTCTTATTAATGTTCTTTGTCTTGCGCCATCGCATTGGTTCACTTGATGAACGAAGAATATTAATTTCTACGGCTAAGTTTACGGGCGCCGGATTGGCGATGGCTTTAAGTATTCAAGCCATGAAATTATTAGTCTGGCCCTATGTTGATATGACGCGAACCTTTGGTGTCTTTTTGCAGGGTTCATTAGCTGGTTTATTTGGTTTACTTGTGTACGTCGGTGTGTGTTCATTACTTAAGAGTGAAGAATTTACTGAACTCTGGGCCGCGACTAAAATTAAATTATTTACCACCGCGCAAAAATTAGAAACTGATGATCAAAGTGAAGTGAGAGGAATATAA
>CAYRGL010000007.1:11187-13060 GCA_964423915.1 uncultured Gammaproteobacteria bacterium
AAAAAATTTCAAAAAAATATCGAAGACTTTGTCTGCGAAAAATGCGGGTTTGAGGTTAAAGGAACTGGCTATACGAATCATTGTCCGCAATGCTTATGGTCCAAACACGTTGATATTAATCCGGGTGACCGCGCGGCCGAGTGCCAAGGTATGATGGAGCCAGTTGGCTTAAGCGTGTCGGGTCATAGCCAATCAATCATCCATCGTTGCCTAAAATGCGGCAAAACCATGCAAAATAAGGTCGCTGACACTGACCACATCAACGCGGTTATTGAACTTTCTCGTAAAGTTTATCATTAATATTAGCTAAAAATACTCAAAAATAGGGTGTTTTTGAGCTTGACTTTTGGTCAACAGATTCGTATAATATGGTATGCCTTGTCACAAGTTAATCGCCGGGTAGGCGGATGGTCGCTTGGTATAACAATACTGAGAGGAAAGTCCGGACTCCAGAAAAAGGGCAGTGGGTAACGCCCACCAAAAGTGATTTTAGGGAAAGTGCCACAGAGACAATACTATTTGTTTGCGTAAGTAAACAAAGAAAGGTGAAAAGTTAGTCAGTGCCTACAAAGGCTATGACTTTCGCGCTTCGGTGACGAAGATGCGTGGTAAACCCTGCCTGGAGCAAGAGCAAACCTGTATTAAAAAATAATGCAGAGGAACGTAGCTCGCTCGAATCTACGGGTAATCGTGGATCAAGATAGATGGCCGTCGTCTCGCTCTAAATTGCGAGATACAGAATCCGGCTTACAGCTTACCCGGTGTTTATTTTGTGAGAAGAGAAAAAATTAAAACTATGAAGAGATCTGAATTATTTTTTTCTGTACTATTACTACCAATTGATTTTTTAATGGTCGGTCTTGCCGGCTTACTTTCGTACTATTTACGTTTTTCACAAATTTCTACCGAGATTCGTCCGATTATTTTTAATTTGCGCTTGGGCGAATACATGCAAGTGCTGTCTGTTATTATTATTGTGTGGTTAATTGTTTTTGCTTTTGCCGGTTTATATAATTTGCGCGAATTAAGTAGTTTAAAAGTAGAATTGAAGCGTGTGGTCTTAGGTTGTTCGCTTGGTTTAGTGTCAGTCGTTATTTTAATTTTCTTTAATCGTAATTTATTTTCCTCTCGTTTTATTGTGTTGGCTGGTTGGGTGTTATCTATTATTTTTGTTTCATTAGGACGCATTATTATAACCTATGTGCGTCGCTTTTTTTATAAATACGGAGTTGGTGTTCATAAAGTCGTGATTGTTGGCGCCGGACAAACCGCTGATCGTATTGTTAAAGAATTTTCAACGCTCACCTGGCTTGGTTACACTGTTATTAAACGCTACGATGATTTTAGTTTGGAAAATTCTAAAGACTTGGAAGAATTTATGAATGGGAAAGAAATTGACGAAATTTTGCAGGCTGACCCAAATCTTTCCAAAGCCGATCGTTTGCGACTGTTTGATTTTTCTGATGAACATCATCTTGTTTTTAAATATGCCGCTGATTTACTCGAAACTAAAGTACTGAGAGTTGAAGTTGATGAACTGGCGGGTATTCCGGTCGTAGAAGTTAAGAAAACTCCGCTCGATGGTTGGGGAAGGGTTATGAAGCGTTTAATTGATATTATCGGTTCATTAATTTTAATTATTATCACAAGCCCAATCATGATTTTAGTGGCGCTCGCTATTAAACTTGATTCGCGCGGTCCGATTTTCTTTTCAAAATTAGATGATGATTCGCCGTTATATCGCATGGGTCAAGGTGGTAAGCAATTTCGTTATTTAAAGTTTAGATCCATGTTAAATCGCATGAACAGCATGCGTTATAATGAATTAGCTGACAAAAATATTAGAAAAGATGGCCCAATTGTTAAAATTAAA
>CAYRGL010000008.1:0-11731 GCA_964423915.1 uncultured Gammaproteobacteria bacterium
TTTAGTGGCGAATTTAGGAATTTTTTCTCCACCAACAAATTTAAAAGTCGGTATGATGGCCGAAATTTATAAAGAAGTGTTAAGTCACATCAAACCAATTTTGGAAAAACTTGAGGAGGGGACAGTGGTCATGACCATTAGTATTGATGAAAAAATTAAATTTATAGAAGACTTTGTCATTGGTAAAATCCGCTCACGTTTTAGCGAGTTGATAAAACAAGCCAATTCTAAAGTAGAAGTCATTGTTAGTTTTTTAGCAATGTTAGAATTAATGAAACAGAGAACAATTAATGCTGATCAAGATGAATTGTTTTCGGAAATTGAAATTTTTAGATTAGATAATCAATTATAGATATGAATTTAAAAGCATCATTAGAGGCCTTATTATTTGTTGCCGCTAAACCACTTAAAGTAAAAGATTTAGCTGACCTGACCAAAGCCAGCACGGAAAAAGTTACTACTGCGCTGGAAGAGTTAAGCGAAGATTGCAAAAAAGAAAATCGCGGCGTCGCCCTTGTTAAACAAGGTTCAAGCTACCAAATGGTCAGCGCACCGGAAGTAGCGGCTTTGATCAAAGAATTTATTAAAGACGAAACCATGGGTGAACTGACTAAGCCAAGTATTGAAGCCTTAACTATTATTGCGTATCGCGGCCCAATTTCGAAAATTGATTTAGATCGTATCCGCGGTGTAAACTGCGCTTTAATTTTACGTAATTTGTTATTACATGGCTTGATCGAAGCAACAGTCGATAAGAAAAAAGACGAAACCTATTATAACGTTACTTTGGATTTTGTTCGTTTCCTAGGAATTAGCGATGTTAGTGAATTGCCAGAGTTTGCTCGACTGAAAGCTGATGATTCTCTTGATCGAATGTTAGCTGAGCCTGAAGCAATTTCTAATTAGTATGCCAACTTTTGCCCTGCTTACTTTTGCTATTGTGGCAATTGTTATTTCAATTTTTTCGCAATCTCCACAAGCGTCGGCAATACCAGTTAGTTTGCAAACGGTTTTTCGACATACTATTCCGGCACGCCAACAAATAGTTCAACCAAAAATTCAAGCGCGCAGCGCCGTTGTACTAGATGAGCAATCAGGTTATCGCTTATTAGATATTTCCGCAGACCGAGAACAACCAATCGCCAGTTTAACTAAATTAATGACGGCCTTAGTTTTTTTAGATCATAATCCAGGTTGGGATAAAAGTATAACTATTACTAAGGAAGATTTGCGTGGCGGAGCCAAAGCAAATATATTTCCCGGCGATCAAATAAAAATACAAGATTTGTTTAACGCCGCGTTAGTAGCTTCTGATAATTCAGGAATTTCTGCTTTGGTACGATCAACAGGCTTAAACGAAAAAGATTTTGTGACCGCGATGAATAACAAAGCTAATGAACTTCATGTGCGCGGTATTCATTTTGCTGATCCCACGGGACTCGACACCAATAATCAAGGTTCAGCCTTAGCGGTGGCTAAATTAGCGCAAGTCGCTTTTAACAAAAAAGAAATCGTTGAAGCCCTCGGCCATTCCAGCTATAGTTTTTCAGTTTCAAACAATGTTAACAGAGAAGTTAAATCAACCAACGAACTTTTGGGAAAAAATTTACCAAAAGGTAGTATCTTAGTCGGTGGTAAAACCGGCCATCTTAATGAAGCTGGCTTTTGTTTTGCCGGAGTTTTTAAATATAACGGACATACTCTAGCCACAGCGGTTTTAGGAGCACCAATTGATGAAGAACGCTTTAGCGAGACCATAAAAATCCTTGACTGGACGATGAGGGCCTATGTGTGGGAAAATTAGAATATATGTATTTAATAGCTAATTGGAAAATGAATTTGTCGCTGAAAGAAAGTATTGCCTTAGCGACTTCGTATCATGAACTTTTTAGAAAATCAAAAGTTCAGATTGTTGCTTGCCCGAGTTTTACGAGCTTGCCTTTTGTGGCTAAAGCTTTAGAAGATTCTTCGGTGGCGATTGGTGCGCAAGATATGTTTTGGGAAACCAAGGGATCGTTTACTGGTGAAGTTTCGCCGCGTGATTTAGTGGAGATGGGCGTGCGCTACGTTATTATTGGCCATAGCGAACGACGAGAACATTTAGGAGAAGAGGATTGGATGATCCATCGCAAAATCGCGGCGGCACTTGAAACAAAAAAATTAAATCCGATTTTGTGTATTGGTGAATCAGCGGCCGACAAAGAAGCCAATGAACGTGAAGAAGTTCTCTCGCGACAATTAGATGAAGCCTTAAACGGTTTATCACTTGGTCTTGGACAGCAATTATTAATAGCCTATGAACCTGTCTGGGCGATTGGTTCGGGCGTTACGCCAGAGCCGGAGGAAATTGCGTATGTGAATGATGTCATTAGAGTTTTACTGCGACGTTATTTTGGTGATCGTGCTGATCAATCGTGCGGCGTTTTATATGGCGGTAGTGTTGATGATAAAACAGTGATGCCAATTATGCAAACTGGTGTTGATGGCTTTTTAGTTGGTGGCGCCAGTTTAAATGCGCGTGAGTTTTTACGACTAAGCGAACGTGTGTTAGACTAAAGATATGAATAAAATAAACATTCCTTTAGATATCCCTTTAGCTAAACGTTCATTATATGAACGTCGTATTAATGCGTTAACAAAAAATACCGGACGATTATTTATTTTTGCCGGAGATCAACGAGTCGAGCATTTGAATGATGATTTTTTCGGTCCGGAAATTCCACTAGACGATGCTGATCCAGAACATTTATTTAGAATTGCGAGTTCGTCACGTATCGGCGCGTTTGCGACGCAACTAGGCCTGATTGCCAAGTATGGATCGTCGTATTCAAAGGTTCCGTATCTTGTAAAACTAAATTCTAAATCTAATTTGGTAAAAGACGAAGATCCGTATAGCGCGGCCTGGTATGACGTTCGACAAGTAGCGCAGTTTGCCAAAAATTCAAAATTAAATATTCTGGGCGTTGGTTATACGGTGTATGTTGGCAGTACCTTTGAAACAGCCATGGTGCATGAAGCGGCGCAAATTGTCTATCAAGCGCATCAAGAAGGCTTGCCGGTATTGTTATGGATGTATCCGCGCGGTAAAGCGATTCAGAATAAAGCTGACGCTCATTTAATCGCGGGCGCAGTTAATGTTGGTGTTGCTTTGGGCGCTGATTTTATTAAAGTAAATAAGCCTGATGATTTGTCACCTCACTCCTATTTAGAAATTATTAAAGCCGGCGGAAATTGTACAGGTATTTTGTTTGCCGGAGGTGCGGCTTCTAATCTTGACGATTTGCTCAATACAATTTATACTCAGGTTCATCGCTTTGGCGCAACCGGTGCCGCGTTAGGCAGAAATATACATCAGCATTCATTAAAAGAAGCGATAGCTTTAGCTAATGCCGTAGCTGCCATTATTTATGATGGACAAGCGCCAGAAGCGGCTCGACGTCTACTACTCAAAAATTAAGTATGGAATACATTATAGCCTGGGCGGTCGTAGTTTTTGGACTGCTCATTATTGGAATTATTGTTGGTAGAAAATTTGGCTTTTTAGCAAACATTGATGTTGATCAGGTGGCAGGTGAGCGTGCTCGTGTGCTTAAGCAACAAATTATTGCTGATCGTCTTCGTCGCCGTTTAAGCAAGTGGGGATTTTTATTTGTTCGTAGTTTAAAACCTATTTCCAAATTATTACGTAACAGTTTTGATTGGGTCTATGATCGCTTAAATGATTGGCAGCGAACTCAAGTTAATAAAGAAGCGACTTTGAATCAAGAAATTGATAAACGTATTGAAACGCTGTTACAAGAAGCTGAAGAACTAGTACGCAGCGAACATTTTGATTTGGCAGAAAAAAAATATATTGAAATTATCGGTTTAGAACCAAGAAATTTTAAAGCCTTTAAAGAGTTAGGTGAAGTGTATTATCGCAAACAAGCCTGGAATGAAGCCAAACAAACTTTAGAACATGCTTTGCATTTACGCCGTCGTACAACCGAAGATCAGCCTACGGTTAAAGACCTAGAACTGTCACAGGTGCACTTTATCCTGGCCAATGCCTATGAAGCCTCAGGTGAGCTAGCTAAGGCGATTTTAGCCCTAAAAAAGGCTCTTAAAATCGAAGAAAATAATCCTCGTTACCTTGACAGATTGATTGAAGTCAGTATAATTAAAAAAGACAAAATAGTGGCCTTGGATGCGCTGACGCGGCTTCAATCCACGAACCCCGAGAATCAAAAGCTCGAACAATTCCGAAGTCGGATTGCCGAGCTCTAATTATTTCTTGGCTGTCTAAATCGGCCGTTGTAGCTCAGCTGGTAGAGCAACTCCATGGTAAGGAGTAGGTCCGCGGTTCAAATCCGCGCAACGGCTCCCCCTGGGTCGGTACCAAAGCGGTCAACTGGGGCAGACTGTAAATCTGCTGGCCTCGCGCCTTCGAAGGTTCGAATCCTTCCCGGCCCACTTAGTTTAATAAATAAATTACTGTATGTCGCAAGATAACATGATTAAAATGCAATGCACTGAGACAGGAGAAATCCGTCGAACGCATAAGAACAAGAAGACGTTAAAAGGTCGTCTTGAGCTTATGATGTTTTCGAAAAAAGCAGGCAAGCATACTCTTCACCGAGAAACCAAATAAAGAGCGTTTACGCTCTTTTTTGCGGGCGTAGTATAATGGTAGTACAGGGGTCTCCAAAACCTCTAGCGTGGGTTCGATTCCTACCGCCCGTGCTAATAAAACATCACCTTTTTCGGGTGATGTTTTGTATTGACAAAATAATTTAAATATGTTATATATGAAGCAATCGTACATATAACAATTTATCAAGGAGAAATCATGGAATTAAAAATCTCAGCAACGGCTTCAATGGCTGTTAGGGAAATTAAAGATGGAAACGAGCTTACTACTACAATGAAGTCTGGGCTGCTCGTGATTAACGAAGTCGAAATTCCATTTGTTTTACAAAGGACTTTTTCAAAAAGGACTGTGAAAGAATATTCAATTGGTTTTTTTGGAGAAGTTTATGTGGTAAACGTTAATAACAGAGAAACAAGATTTACAAAGCAGGGATACAGAAGCTTCCTTATTACAACGGGTGCATCAGGCAATCTGTTGCAAGTATACGTTTACGTAAAAAAGGATGACTGTCCAAAGTTTATTAATGCTTTGTGCTCATACTCTTTGAAATAAAGATTTCTAAATAGCGGTTATTGCTTATGCAATGCCGCTTTTTTAGTCTTGACAAAATAACTTGCGCCATTTTTATTTTTAGACTATGATATTCATACGTTAATAATTTCATATTCGTGTTTGGGGAAGTGAGGTGAAAATCCTCCACAGTGCCGCTACGGTGATTCTGCTCACGCAGAAAAGTCCGATTACCAATCACGAGATAATCCCGAGCAGGAAATAGACTTTATGGTCTTTGTAACACCTGCTTAAGAGGTGTTTTTTATTTTATGCGTTTAAATAACAAATTAAAAAATATCATTTCCGCGATTTTCTTAATCGCCGCTTTAGCATTGGTTTTTGTTTACCGAACTCGTGTTGATCAGATTCCACAGAAAACTAAGGTTGAAAGTAATACCGCTCAGGTTCAAGTACCTGTTGTTCAAGAAAAAACTGTCCCGCAAAAAACTGTTGAACAAAACCATTTTACGTTGATTATTAATAAACAAAAATTAGTTATTAATTTTAAAACTAATGATATTTTATATAATGTGTTAGTGACAGAACAAAAGAAAGGTGAAATTAGTATGTCAGGAAAAATATATTCAGGCATGGGATTTTTTGTAGATCAAATTGGAGATTTAAAAGACGGAACTAATGGTAAGCATTTAATTTTTTATGTTAATAGTGAACAAGCGCCAGTTGGCGTTTCTACGTATCGATTAAAAAATAACGATACGATTGAATGGAAATTAAACTAATTGTATGGAGTTAAAATATTTTTCTTTTTTGTTTTTAAGTTTATTTGTTCTAGGTTTTTCATTTCAAGTTAAAGCCGACACTCTTGATACTACGCCGCCAGTTATTAGCTTACTTGGATCGGCCACAGTTAATCTAACTGTTGGTGATTCCTATACTGATGCGGGAGCTACCGCGCTTGATGATGTTGATGGCGACATTACGTCACATATTGTTGTAGTAAATCCAGTTGATACTTCTACGGCTGGAACATATACCGTTACTTATAATGTTAGTGATGCCGCGGGCAATAATGCAACTCAAGTTACGCGAACCGTTATTGTTTCTAACCCATTGCCACCAGCTCTAAATGAAACTTTTATTATTCGAAATGGCAACACGATTATTTGGCAAGGGACAACGCCTTTGCCAGCCAATGGAACAATTTCCGTTACTGATTCAAATCACACTGCCCACGATGTTAATGCTCGTAGTGTGTTAGGAGTGTTGTATGCACTTGATCAAACGAATAATTCGTTCGCTCTTTCTAACATACAATACTTTGATTCGTTTTCCTCTTTTTACTTAAAATGTTTACAGCCCGCTGGTGGAGCAAACTTATGTGACAACTGGCAATTTGCTGTTGGTAGTGTCTCGCCGTTTACCAGTATTGATACAACAATTTTAAATGGCGGAGAAACAGTAGGAATTTATTTTGGAAGTTCTCATCAAGTGGTTTTAAGTTCTCTTTCCGTGATGACGAATGAAAATTTTACCGCGACCGCACAAAGTTATGATTATGTTACTAACACCTGGAATCCGTTGACTGCGGAGACGATTGGCGTAACCTTACCTAATCCAACGGATCAATGGAATCCAACTGTGGTCGCAACTTTTCCAGTTAACAGCAGTGGTGTGGCAACGATTACACTAGCTAATCCAAACACCTATACCATTGGCATTGTTGAAGATTTTTATTTTCCGTCATACACAATCGTTGTACAACGACCAGCTGTTGGTGGCACCACGCCTGATACAAGCACGCCAGTTACTACACCAACAATATCTTTTAGTGTGCCTAAAGCCTTAGCCTATTTAAAAGCAAATCAAAGTAATGACGGTTCATTTGGTAATTCGGACCTTTATACAGATTGGGCGGCGATTGCCTTTGCAGCGGCAAATTATACTGATTCGTCACGCGATTTGTTACTCAGTTACGTTCATCAACACGCTAAACTTTTTACTTTGTTAACGGACAATGAACGCCGAACCATGGCGCTGTTGGCGCTTGGACAAAATCCGTATAATTTTGAAAACATAAATTATATTGATTCGATAACTAAAAGTTTTGATGGCACACAATTTGGTGATCCAAATTTAGTAAACGATGATATTTTTGCCTTGATTCCCTTAACAAGCTCAGGCTATAGTGCGTATAATGACATGATCACTAAAGACATTGCTTTCATTGTTTCAAAGCAAGCGACAGACGGATCATGGGAAACAAGTGTTGATTTGACCGCGGCGGCCGTACAAGCGTTAAGTCCGTATGAAAAAGTTAGTGGCGTTACTGACGCTTTAACAAAAGCCAAAACGTATCTTACGAGTAAACAAAATAGTGATGGTAGCTTTGGTACTATTTTTACAAGTTCTTGGGTTATTCAAGCACTTAAGCCTAGCAACAGCACGGATTATTTAGCTAAACAACAATCAGTTGATGGTGCAGCGTTAAGTGGCTCAGAAACAAAACAAAATAGAATCTGGGCAACGAGTTATGCGATCCCGGCTTCATTAAACATGAGCTGGGGCGAAATTTTAAAATCGGTAGAAAAACCAATCATTGAAACACCGACGCCAGAAATAATTCCTGTAGCAAATCCTATTATAGTTGTTCCTGAAAAAAAAGTATTAGGAGAAAAAATAACCGCAGATGCCACAGATAGTAATAAAAAAGTTTCTACTGTTAAAAAAATTGAAAAACCAGAACCAATAATAACTTCAACAATAAATCCTGACGAAAAGCCAGTACAAAATTCTACTCCAGTAACAAGTCCTAAACAATTTCCAAAAACTATTGCCATCATTGCGACATTGCTCGTTTTAGCGGCAATTATTACCCGTTTTGTGCTATAATGGCTTAATGAGAGTATTAAATCGCAAAGGTGATTTTATTGGCGCCAAAGCAGATCCGCACCTCACGCCAGAAAAATTTGATGAATTATCGGCTAAACTTGAGCACTTGAAAAAAGTGTCGCGTCTTCGATTAATGAAAGAAGTCGCCAAAGAAGCGGAGAATGGAGATTTTTCAGAAAATGCTGCGTATCAAATTGCTAAAGGAAAATTGCGCGGCGTGAACGAAGCAATTTTAGAAATCGAAGCTCACCTCAAAAAAGCCGTCATTATAACAACTAAAAAACATGACAACGTTTCGCTTGGTGCGCATGTGACGGTTGCTTCGGGCGGACATGAAAAAACATTTTTAATTTTAGGCTCTTCAGAAGTTAATTTGGAAAAAAATATTATTTCTCATAATTCTCCATTAGGTTTGGCTTTGCTTGGTAAAAAAATAGGGGAGACAGTTATTGTTACTAATCACGGTAAATCACGACACTATACTATTACTAATATCACCTAGTATGAAAGTTCGTCATTCACAATTTATAAAATACGGCATCATTGGTATTGTTACCACCGGTTTAGAGTTGGTTATTTTATTTATGTTAACCGAGCATCGTCATTGGTGGTATTTATATTCTTCGATTATTGCCTATGCTATTGGTTTTTGTTTAAGCTTTATTTCACGAAAACTGTGGGCGTTTAAGGATTATAATTTCAAAAAAATTGTTAAACAATTTGGTTATTATAGTTTAATTCTGTTGATTACGGTTATTATTAATAGTGCGGCTTTATTATATTTAGTTGAACGTTGGCATTTTCACTATTTACCAGCGCAGTTTTTAGCCGGTTTGGCTATTGGTTGGATTGGTTTTTTTGTTAATGAAAAAATAACCTTTTCTAAAAAGGAGTAATATCTGTGCTCTCTTGACATTTATGCTTTTTCGTTGTATATATAGGTTATGAAAAAAGCCGGTTCACATTCTAATAGTCTGCATCATTTAAGCCATGGCTCGCTTAAAGATTTTTTTATTCCGCATAGCGGAAATAACTATAAACCAAAATCGTTGCATCCTAAGCGAGTTTTATTTCATATCACCGCCGCTTTAGTTGTTAAAGCGATTGTTTTATTGTTTGTGGCGTATTATCCGATTTCCGCTTGGATGACGCCGGACGTGGCGGCCGGAGAAGCGCAAAAAATTATTAGCTTAACTAATAGTTTGCGCGCCAGTCTTTCGTTAGGCGCGCTTAAAGAAAACTATAAACTAGATTCGGCCGCGAACAAGAAAGTTCAAGACATGTTTATTAATCAGTATTTTGCGCATCATAGTCCCAATGGTTTAGACATGGAAGATTTTTTGCATAATGCTGGTTATACAAATTATGCGACCGTCGGAGAAAACTTAGCCATGGGTTATGATAATGCGGCTGATGTTATGGCGGCTTGGGAAAAAAGTCCAACCCACTATGATAATTTAGTAGATCCGAATTTTAATGAAATTGGTATTAGTTTAGGAGCGGGTCAATATCAAAATAAAGATACGGTGTTTATTGCTCAGTATTTTGGTTTGCCAAACAACGTGGCAGAAGCCGTAGCGACAACGCCTAAAAAAACCATTGAAAAAGTGGTTACTTCAAGCAACAAAACGGTCTTAGCGCAAAAAACCGCAGCTCCTGTTGCTCCAAAGCAAACCAAAGTTACAGTCAGTCAGACCGCAACAAACGCTAACGAAAAAATTGTTAAAGTGGAAACAGTGTTGCCTGCGCAAACCAAAGCGGCCACGGCGCAAGTTTTAAATAAAGATATTCCGTTGACGCAACAAGCAAATAATACATGGCTTGGAACAGATTTAGTACAAAATGACGTGCAGGTTCATGCTGTTGTTCCAGCGTCGCTTAGTGTTACGGATCAAAGCGGACAAATCGTTCGTTCTGATATTGCGACGGCTAATATAGTTCCGGAAAAGCAATCTGTGCTTGATCAGTATTGGTTATATCGCACTCATCCTAATCAATGGATGTCGCAAATTTTTAATGTTAGTTCAATTTATTTTAAAATTATTTTACTATTAGCGGTCATTGCGTTAGCTTTGACGATCTTTATTGAACGAAAGAAACAGCATCCTCGTTTAATTGTTTCGGGCCTAGGACTTATTCTTTGTTTGGTTTTTCTTATTATATTTTAAGGGATTTATAGCAATTTTTAAAAAACACTTGACAGATTTGCATTGACAGTATATAAGCGGCGGGGTAATCTGAATAAAATATTTAGTCGGCTAATGCCGAATCTCTTATTCATAAACCCTACCATATGAAGTATCTCTCGACTTCAAGCACGAAGCGTAGTCCTTTGGCTATCTTTGCTTTGCTTGCGTTTGTAATTGTAGGCACCACGGGTGCTTTTTTTGTTAATTCAGTTTCAGCGGCGGCTGGCTCAACTGGAACAAATTCTGGTTCAAATTTTGCCAGCGTGAATAACGGAGCCGGCAGTTACAACTGGACAAATCCAGGAAACGCTGTTTCTTCAAACGGCAGCTATGCTTTTGCAGATCTGACAACCACTATTCACCCAAGTGATTATCTTCGCGCTAAGGGTTTTGGTTTGAGCGTTCCTCCTAGCGCTATTATCAATGGTATTGAAGTACAAATAGAACGACATCAAAACTGCACGGCAGTTGTTTGTATATTGACATCAGTTAAAGATGATTCAGTAAGACTTGTTAAAAATGGTTCTATTGTTGGAAACGATGAAGCTTCATCAACTTCTTGGGGCACCTCAGACAGTATTGCAACCTACGGTGGTCCATCTGATTTATGGGGAACAACCTGGACGTTAGCTCAGATTAACAACGTTAACTCCGGTATGGTTTTATCTGCTAAATTAGGTGGAATCATCGGTGCACGTCGTGCCAACGTTGATCACATCACCATGAAAGTGTATTACTATGTACCAACGCCAAATGCTATTACCGGTGATGCCACAGGAATTACTTCAAGCGATGCTACCTTGAACGCCACGAACGGAGATTTTGCTTCTCAAGGTAATTCAATTTGGATTTCGGATCACGATTTTAGCACCGCGATTCCATCTATGCCTGCCGGTGTTTATTCAACACCTGTTTTTCCTCCTATTTCAGCCAATGTCGCTTTTTCGGCTCTCTTGAGCTCGGGTAGTATTCCAGCAGGTTTTCCAGGAGTGACACCTAGCACAACCTATTACTACGCTGCCTGGTCTGAAGTTGGTGGTACGTGGTATCCGGGTGCAGTTAAGAGTTTCACTACCTCCGTTGGATCAGTTACGGCTAGCATCAACGCTGACAGTAAAACTTATGACGGAACAACTAATGCAACAACTAGCTGCTTATTGTCCGGCGTTGTTCCTGCTGGTGCGGATGTAGGTTGTTCTGTTTCGTCTGCCAGCTTTGCTGATAAAAATGTTGGTGACGGAAAAGCTGTTACGGCAACTGGTATTACACTTACTGGAACAGCCGCCACAAATTACACGTTGACATCTAACACAGCGACGACAACGTCCAGTATTACCAAACGAGATATTACAGTGACAGCGGCCACCGATACAAAAACTTACGACACGAACACCACTTCAATTGGTGTTCCGACAATTACTTCAGGCAGCTTAGCTTCTGGTGACTCAGCCACATGGACACAAAGTTTTGATACCGCTGATACTGGAACAGGGAAAACACTAACTCCCGC
>CAYRGL010000009.1:0-11610 GCA_964423915.1 uncultured Gammaproteobacteria bacterium
TTATCAATGAATTTACATACGCTTCTACGGCCGAGACAGCAAAAATCAAAGAAATAAAATATTTTTCTGTAAAATTAAAAAAGTTATTTTGCTTGCCTTCCGGGTATTCATAAATTGGCCTGTCACTTGTGCCTGTTATGCTTCTGGAAGATTCTAGGTCCTTATATATCTGGGTTGCTTGTTCCAGTGCTGAGTCTGAAATATTTAGAAGAAGAGCGACCATATTGAATTTATGAACCATCATTGACACAGGGATACTATCAACCATTTCTTTATACATTTCAATCCCTATCTGATAACAATAATCATCATCATTTGCGAATATTTCTCTTCTTTTATCTCCTTCGAATTTCATAAAACGTTATTTAATTATATTTTCACACAGATGTTTTGACAGCATTTCTTACAAAGCTTAACGAGCTTGTCATTTTTTTCATTAAATGTGCAGGGCAATCCGTACATACCATAAGAATTTGTTTCGAATTCTTTTTTTACTTTATGGTTTGCCCATTCCAAAAACAATTTAATAAAAGTTTCTTCAAAATCCCTTTTGTAACGTGGTCCTCTTTTTTCTAAACAACCTTTAATTTCAGGATTGTCTATTTCTATCGCGTTTTTCCCAAAATAAAAATATTCATTTGATATAAGAGCATACCTATTAGAAATATTAGTGTGTATATGGTAATTTCTATCTCCCAATTGTTCTATCTCGGTTCCGTTTGCTTTGTGCTTTTTCTCTTTATATTTTTCATCCGTATAATACTTCGTTACAGGAATAGCATCGTTTACTTTCATTAAGTAGATGATCGTGCCATGTCCTGAAGTATTAGAGCTAACCCCTCCCGTGCCCGTAACCCATACCTCATAACCAGAATCATAATCTTGTTTAACCATTTCTACCAAATTCCGTTTTGAGCTTTTGGAAAACATGCAATGAACCAGAGTACAGTATTCGTGAAATGGATTAGGAGCAAAGCCATAATCATGGTCAACAACATAGGAATATAATTTTAGTTTATACAAAATTTTATTCAGTCGCGTCACCATTTTGGATGAAGGATTGTAACATTTTTTTCAAATTTATCACCTGATAAAAGTACAAAAGTTATGTTTATAGAATCCATAGTATCTAAATGAGAATCTAGCTCTATGCACATCTTTTCTTTAATCTTATATGGAACATATTTTATAGGTGTAAATTTTAAGTGCTGGAGTTTCTTGACCTCACGTGGCTTTAAAATCAAAGCTTGAAATTTTAAGCTTATTTTTCGCCCACTTTGTACATAGTGATCAGTTTCATAGCTAATCTTTCTGGCAGCGGTTTCCTTTTTTTTGTACCCCGAATACTTATTATATGTTAGCGGGATAGAAATCAGAATATCTCTTATGGTAATTGTTTTATTGCCAGTGTTTTCCAAAACCATAGTAGAGTTTAAATTCAGATTGTTTTCATACGGTACAGATGTAAGAAAAGAAAAGGTAGCATTCAAATCTGTCGTATATTTCTTTGGTACGCCTTTGCTTTTAAGGTATTTGATTAGTTTTATACACTGCACTTTAAAAGCTTTATTCTCGACTCCATTATGAGCATTTCCTTTGAATATAAAAGGGAGATCCATTTGTTTATGGATAAAACCTTTTAATTCATCCATCACCGCTTCCTCAACAACAGGTACTATTTTTATTTTGTTTTCTTTTAAGAGTTTATGTGCATAACCAATTTCTTGATTAACCCATTGATTATGTATCGATTCCTCAGTAAGTATTGGGATTAAATAGTCTGCTTCTTCAATCGCTTGTTCAACTTTCACAGCCAACAGCACCGAAGGTTTTTTACGACTCGCGACTACAATAGGGTATAAGCGACTCGCACGCAACAATTTATCAAGGATTATTCTTTTATCGTCATTATCGTGGCAGTAGCTTATGAAGGATTTTGACATGAAGAAAATTATTTTATAGTTTTTTTGGAAATTTAGTTTTCATTGACTCATCCAATTCATAGTCACCAGAACCATCAAGGTTGCCATGTAATCTGAAATAAATTTTCTCAAAGGGTTCTCCATTTATATCAAATTTACAATATATATGGGGCTCTGAATAATATTCGTCAAACAATTTGTAATCGACAATATTATAAAACGGAATTTGGCCAATTGTTTTTACTTCAATGGTTCTATACTTTCCATTATTTTTACGTTCATCGAAATAATTAGTAGGTTCCCAATAGCCTTTGTTATCCATTATTGCAATATCGCCTAGGGTAGCGCCTAGCCATAATTCAATGCCGTTATGGTAAAAATTGTAGATATGTTCTCGATACCACGTATTGATATTCGGGTCGACAGTAGGATATGACATATCATCAACCGAATGAATTATTACTCTGTTTGAAATGAACTGTAACATAGGATCATGAAGCACTTTTTGAAAGTTTTCTTTGAAAAACTTATGATTTATCAAATCCTTTCGCATTCTTTTTTCCATTTTCAAAGAATATCTGATCTTTGATGCACCGCTCATTTCTTTGTTTTCTATTCGTAAACCGAAATAAATAAACAGTAAATCTTTATAATTATATAATTTTGTTTGTAGTGTACTAGCTGTCCAAATTTCTGATTCTTTAATACCGCTATTTTGAGAGCAAAGTTTGAAATGGTCATACTGGTTTCTACTCACATTGCATGCCGCTATCAATAGTAACTTGTCAGGTATAGCAATTTTAGTCGCTTTTTTTACAACCTCTTCCAAGTGAGCTTTGGTAAGGTTAGAGTATCTTTTACACTGAATAAACCAGACTTTTTCTTCATCAATTAATGACTCTATTCCATGAATATCTACTCCACCGTCCTGACCTTTTCTCCCGAAATGGTTTAACTCCTTCCATTTATAGATTTTTGACACTAAATGCAAACACAAATCTTCAAACCTCATTGGGTCTAAATCAGTAAAATGAAGCGGGTTTATGGTTTTTGTTGCTCTTACGCTCATTATTAATTCATTATTAATTATTTGAATGAATGGTATATAATTTATTTTTTTTCATGCCAAGTTAACTCACTTTTCCTAGCCAATAATCAAAAGTTTCGGTCGAATCATTTAGCAGGTCTCCAAATAATTGTCTTAATCGGGAATATGCAGAGATTAAAATTTGTTTTCTTGACCTAACTGACAAATTATCTTTGTTATTTAAAACAACATCATCCGTGTGGAATGATGTAAAAAAATTATTCAAAATTATATCATAGTTTTCTGGAGCATTTGCGTCTTCAGTAAAAAGAGCCGCATATTTAGCTAAAAGGGGATACAACCTTTCGCAAACTACAGTTAGGCTGTGAAGGTGGATTTTTCTAACAATACTTTCATCTAACCCCTCCATGGTAATTAACCCCGTAATGAATATGATGCCGGCAAAAATATCCTCGTATAAGGTTTCAGCTTTCTTGCCGATCTTAATTACTTTGTCCTTTTCCTTGCCTTTTACAATCTCAATTCTGCTACATACGTTTAATTCGATGTGCTCATCATAGATAAATTGAATGCTTTGCCCTTCTCTTTTTTCCAGTTCATCTTGATCGTACCACAGTGCAGTATCAAGATCTGTGGTTAGAATTTCTTCATATTCTTTATTAGTTATCAAATAAACATAGCTTTTCGTTTTTTGATATTTATCCTTATACGCATTTTCAACCCAGTAGATTTTTTTATCCCTTAGTAAGCTATCTTTTCCAAAGCAAAATGAGATATTGCCATAGTTATTGGGTACGCTGGATCCGTAATCGTTGGGAGTAAGCCATATGCCTTGTATTTTTTTACTCCGTAAAGGTTCATTATTTCTAATATCTGTTATTTCATGAGTAGAAATACGACCTTGCCTGACAATATCCAATGCTGCTTGTGCCTTGCTAGTATGACTGATTAGACAAACTGGATCGTACCGAAAACGCAATTTCGGATAGTCTTTATGAATAATAATTTTTTTCTGACTTTTATTTTTATTACAAAACCCTTTTAAGTTAACTACCATTTTTAAATTAACGGATTAATTATAGCCATGAAGGGTATAGGATTTTATCAATGAACTTTTACGGTCCCTGCTACGTCCGATATTACCAACTCCTAGATACTGTTTTATATGTTTTCCGATCTGTGCATTAATTCGCAGGTTTCTTCTGTGGGCAAGATTATATTGCCTCTTAAAATGTATCTCAATTTCCTGAAAAACTAAATCAGTAATTTCCGGTTTGTTGATAGAACTTCTTAAAATTCCATTTAGTATAGTCTCAACTATCCGATTCATGATGTTAATTAAATTAATTTTTGGAATATAATTTAGGGACAATGATATAATTGTAAATATACTAATAAGATGAATTTATATAAATCCAATATTATCCTCCCTGACATCTACTTTTAATCATTTGACCTTACTAAAATAAGGCAAATGATAGCATAGTGTGGCTATTACGTCCCTCGCAAATACTAAAGATTTGCGAAGGACAGCAAGACCCTTTAGTCACCTCATTATAGATATTTTCGGATGACATAAAGGGTCTTGCCATCCTTACGGAGGAATAGCCACGATAATAAAATAGTTTTAATAAGGTAATAACTACTTGCACGCTTTTTATGGATGGTGTATACTGGCAATGGGTCGTAGTTCGTTTTTTTAGGCATATAATAAATAGTTAAATTAGTTAAGCAAAAAATTACATGATAATGAGCATTACTGCTTAGTCATGTAATTTTTTGTTTTATGCTCGTCAGTGAAGAAGATGTACAGGAATTTCAAGCATTGTATAAAAAGCATTTTGGCCGTGACATTAACCGCGCCGAAGCTCTTGCAAAAGCCATACAACTGCTTCGTACGGTTGAATTAACCTATAAGCCTATGACCGAACAAGAACTGGAAAAAGTGTTGACGCTCTTGGCATCACTGAATTAATGTGTTATACTACTATTGTTGACCCGTCTCTAATGCTATTCCATAGGTTTTTTTAATTTTCGCTGCCCTAAAGGGGCGGTCTGCCAGCGAAAATATACCTATGGGTATGTAGAGTTGGGTCAACCAGACCGTCCCTTTAGGTTTTTTCTATGGTAGATGAGCGCCGGACAACTACATATCTTTTATATGCCCGTAAGTCATCGGAAAGTGATGACAGGCAGATTCAGTCTATTGATGATCAGGTAAGCCGCTTGAGACAACTAGCAAGCGAGCTAGGTCTTACGATTACAGAAGTCTTTACTGAAGCGAAATCAGCCAAGAAGCCGGGCAACCGGCCTGTCTTTGATGAAGTGCTTCGTAAAATTGAAAATAGCAAAGCTAACGGCATCTTGTGTTGGCAGATCAACAGATTGTCCCGAAATCCGATTGACAGCGGCCGACTGAGCTGGCTCTTACAGCAGGGGATATTACAATCAATCCAAACAATAGATCGTCAATACCTGCCGGATGATAATGTACTCCTGTTCAACGTTGAAACCGGCACTGCAAACCAGTTTATTATTGACCTTAAGAAAAACGTCAAGCGAGGTATGGAAAGTAAAGTTAAGCGAGGCTGGGCGCCAAGCATGGCTCCGCTCGGCTATCTCAATGACAAGCTTGAGAAAAAGATAATTAAAGACCCTGAACGCTTTACGCTTGTCCGTAAAATGTGGGACTTAATGCTGACTGGAGGCTACACGCCGCCGCAGATTCTTAAAATCGCCACGAGTGATTGGGGCTTTAGAACAAGAACCTGGCATAAAAAAGACTATGGCGGAAATCCCGTAGCCTACAGTTCAATATACAAACTGTTTACTAATCCCTTCTATGCCGGATTAATCGAATATGGCGGCATACGTTACCCGGGTAAGCATGAGGCTATGATCACGCTCGATGAGTTTGAACGTGTGCAAACTCTTTTAACAAAGAAGGGTTCATGCCGTCCTAAAGGTAAAACGTTTACATATAGCGGACTTATCCGCTGCGCTGAGTGCGGTTGCTCATATACTGCGCTGCTTAAGCAGAAGATCTTAAAAAGAAGTCATGTAGCTAAACAGTACACATACTATTATTGTACCCGCAGAACAAAGAAAGTTGTTTGCAACCAGAAAAAAGTTATCACCGAAGAATGCTTAGAAGCTCTTTTCCAAAAAGAACTTGCGAAATATCAGATTGCGCCGGAGTTTCTTGATTGGGCACTATCCAAGTTAGCATTAAAAACTGTAGGCGAACGTGAAACCACAGAGGATTTAAAGAAAACCCAAAAAACAGCTTTAACTCAAGCCCAAACTGAACTTGATGAGCTTATTACGATGCGCCGCCGGAAACTCATTGATGACGAGACCTTTGTGCGAGAGCACAATAAACTGAATGACTTAATTCTTAAACTTAACAATCAATTGAATGAAACAAAACTCAGGCAGGAAAAATGGATTGAGTTGACAAAACAAACTTTTTTATTCGCGGCTTATGCTTTGAATACTTTTACCAATGGAGGGTTAGAACTGAAAAAGGAGATACTGCATGGACTATGCGAAACCCTTAAAATAAAGGACGGAAACCTCATTATCACGCCTTATGAGTGGCTTGTTCCGATACAAAAAGTTTATCCGGGGTTATGGCAGGAATTAAGAAGGTTAGAACCGCAGATGAGTACTGCAAACATTGATCGAAATGAAGCTTTTGAGTCAATTCGTACAAGGTGGTACACCACTATAGAAGATGTTAGAAAAACTTTTGAAAGACTGAATGATGATTCAATCTACATTCCTAAATTATTTGTAGGAAATTCAGGATTACAATCTGTATAACTTAGTATATACCAGAATTATTATTTTCGCTACCCTTAAGTCTACCAAAAGTATCCCTAAACTATATGAAATACCTTCACTCATGATGTGCCAATTGGTTTCTTTAAGAGCTTCTTCAATAATCTTTTTAAGCTCTTGAGGGCTGTTATGGCTCTGCGTGATAATTCTATTCTAAATTGTTAATTAAATAGTAGAAAACCAAAAGAATATTTATATTTGTAAATAACAATTTATAATATTATGATAGTTGTAATAGATACAAATATTTTTGTTCAGGATTTTTGGATGCAAGGAACGTTTTTTAAAGTGTTTCTAGATGAACTTCAAGTGATTCCGGCGAAAGTATATATTCCGGAAGTTGTAGTTGATGAAGTTATTAATAAGTATAATGAGAAATTAACCGAAATTTACAATCAAAGGACCAGAGCCGATCTCGAAATTTCAAAATTTTTAAATAAGGTGCCCACGATTGCCAATTTTAATATCGAGCAATATACAGAAATTTACAAATTTTTTTTAATTAAAAAATTAAAACAGATTAAAGCAAAAATATTACCATACCCCCAAATTGATCATAAAAAAATTGTAAAAAAGATATTCGAAAAAAAGAAACCATTTAAAAAAGGTGATGCCGGTTACAGGGATTTTTTGATTTGGGAGACAATACGCTATTTAGACTTAAATGGAACAGAGCAAATATCTTTTATTACTAATAATTCTAAAGATTTTGGACAAGGTTTATTATTAAAAGAAAATTTTACAGATAAAATTACCACAAAACATAATATGACGGTATTTCCTTCATTAAATAATTTTAATGAGGTTTACATTATGCCAAGCTTGAGAAAACTTGATGTTATTAATGAAAAAGTTTCCAAAAAAATAGATAAGTTTAATTTTTTAGAATTTCTCAATAATACTCTTTTAGGGTTACTAAAGGATTATGACAACACTTCTTTGTATACACCGTATCCTGATAATACTGGCAGTGTTTCTTTAAATGAAATTATTTTATTTAAAGATTATCAAATTTTAGAAGTAAACGAATTAACAGTAGAGGGTATGTATTTGAAATTTGAAGTTGAATGTGACATAGAAATCACGGTTAATTTAGATTGGGATGATTATTGCAGAAGTGAAATAGTAAGGAGAGAATTGGGTGAAGACACAGAACCGTTTACCTTTATAAGTTGGAATGATAAGGTTCCTATTAAAGTTAAAGGATTACTAACCTTGGAAAAAGATACCTTTAAAGTATCCAGTGAAACTATTACATATATTGAAACTGAATACAATGTTATAGCTGTTTTTTAATATTAGCTATTTAAATAGTTAATTAATTATAAAAAGGGAACTAAAATTTTTATAGTTTCTTCAACTAAATTATTTGTAGGGATATATTCATGTTTTCCTTTTTGCTCCCAGCCACAAAATTCAGGGTAAAACATATTAAAATAATAAGACTCATCAACGATCTTGTTATATTTATTGCTATCAAATAGAAATCGATCATTTGTCTCTCTTTGCATAACAGTTAATTTAATTTGGGCTTTATCGTATGGTTCAATTGCTTCAAGTGTTTCTAGCAGGGGTGCATTCCATACAATATGGTAAGTAAGCATATTGCTGCTAATTGCAAGCGAATTTCCTCGATCTTCGCAGGTGTAATCCGGATATAATTTGTTAATTTCCTTAAACTTTTCTTGAATCAGTACTTTTAAAATCATGAATTCAGAAGTAGCTTTCTTTACACCTTCTTTGGAATTTATAAAATTCGTGCGCTTAATCTCAAATTGCTGTTCAGATTTTTTTCGCTTCACACTTTCTAACGCAGTTTCGGGCCGTTTTAAACCACCACGTTCGTAAACTTTGTGTTTAATAAGCGCCACGATTCCTTGCCTGCCAAATGCTTTATAATCATACCAAATAGTTCTGTCAGAAATCCATTCAGGCATTTTGTCTTTACCAGTAATATTTACAAATATTATGAATTTTTCGGATTTCTCACGAAACTTCCTGTCTCTAATCGCTTCTTCTTCTACATAAGTATAATTTGTTGTTCCCCATCCTTCTCTGTACATAACGACAACAAGTCTGGATTTATAACCAAACACATCCTTAAATTTTAAAACAACATCGTTGCCCACTAATTCTTCTTGTTTGCGGGTATAGAGAAACGACTTTATGTCCATTCCTAAGTCAGTTACAATGTTATTTGCTTCACTTTCATCAAGGTGTAATAAAGTAAATGCTACGTCTATTTCAAAATTTTTATCCATAGAATAATTATATATTCTTCAAATTATTAACATTTCTTTTTCAAAAGTTTTTCAGCAAGCATAAAATCAAATTCATCATTAATGTTAATTGACCGTTCTTTGGGCATGATGTAGGGGATTGGTTTTTCACCCCACATGCTTCCTTTCAAAACTATTTCCGGGAATGTGGCATAGATCGCGCCGTTTCGTATGTATACTTTGTTGAAGACCTGTCTCGGCAGTGGAAATTTTGTTTCAGGAGTTTCTTCATGAGGAATGAGATAACCATCCTTTTGAATTTCATATGTTCGTTTAGGATGTATATCAGACTCGACTACTCCGAGAACTGATGTTGCTTTTCCTCTTTTTGCAGATAAAAGATTAATCGCATTGTCAATATCATAAGATTCGCATAAGGGTGTTGTGACCCGAAGCAGCAAAACAGCGAAAGGGGTTGATGCCTCTTCTATATATTTATTTAGTGTGTATTGAACAACTCCGAACGTTGGTTGTCCTGAAAAAGATAATTTAGGATCGTGTCTTTGAACAGTAATTCCATCAATTTTCATCGCAGCTTCTGCAATGTCATCATTATCCGTTGTAAAAATTATTTTAGTTAATAGTTGGCTCTTCTTAGCTGTTTCAAGCATGTAACTCAGAAGCGGCTTGCCTGCTATCATACGGATATTTTTTTTCGGTAATCCAGTAGAACCGCCGCGAGTGGGAATAATAGCTAAAATTTCCTTTATATCAGACATTATTATTTTTTCTTTTTGGCAGTTACGTCATAGACCACTAGTTCTTGGAATGGCTTGCTCCCTGAATGCAGTCGTTCTAAGTATATAGCCGCATACATTGGTGTCCGTCCTAGCAGTATAATTAGCGATGCAATCTCCGGCTGGATTCCTAGATCAAGAAGAATAGCTGCGCCGGCTCCTTCAATATTCATGTATATATTTTGCTTTTCGATCATCAGCTTTTCTATATTTTTTGCAATTTGTACATATTTGCCAATTGCATTATGTTTGGCGCACAGCTTCATTAAAGCAACTGCTCTTGGGTCTTTAGTGTGAAAACGATGGCCATAACCATGAAGTATCTTAGCGGTTGTGAGTCGATGCTGAATAAACTTTTTTAAATCGTCTGCCTCAGCAGCTTCTTTTATCATCTCCATTGATAACTGAAGCGCCCCCTGGTGCATTCCACCTGAGCCCACCAGAAAACCGCCCAAAGCAGAGTTTAAAAATGGCGATCTGCAATCAGCACCCATGCAAACAGCTATGGTACTTTGTCCGGTAATTCCATGGCTTACATGTGAGACGATAACCGCTCTAAATAAATCCGCTTCGATTGCTGTAGGCTTTCTCCCGAAGATAAGCAGGAATACCATTTCTTCGTATCGAAAATTATTGATGATTTCTTCTTGATCTATGCCGTGGGTGGTAAGTTTATCTTTTTTAACTTTGGTAATTTTAGAATTCCACAGTTTTTTTACCATAATAGTTCGTCTTAACAATTAATGAGAGACTTAAGTTTTCGTTTGAGTTTACCGAAACAAGCTGTAATGCCAATTTTCGATAAATCATATATAATGTAATTAATTTAAAATTCAAATTAAATATATGAACGCGTTACCTCTAACCCCTTCTAGTTATGGCTATGGTATTTTTGGAAATTTAAGTGAAAACTATGGCAAAGCGCGGAGGAATTTTCCACAAGAACTCATTATGAAGATTTTCTCAAAATTGGGATCAGCGCATCCGAGTCTTTTAGATATGGGTTGTGGCACAGGGATTGCCACGCAGCAATTAAGGCAATATGGAGCTGATGTAATCGGAACTGATATTGATCCTGAAATGATTGTCAAAGCAAAATTGCATAATCCATATAATATTAAATATTTGGTCGCATCGGCAGAACGCCAGCCTTTTACTGAGAAAATGTTTGATGGAATTACCGCTTTTAGCTCGTTTCATTGGTTTGCTCATGAGCATGCCATCAATGAAATAAAGAGGTTATTAAAAAAAAGAGGGATATTCTTTATCATTAACAAAAACGAGAGTGGAGATTTTAAAAAGAAGAATAAGGCTATTTTACAGTGTTTCATTAATGAAGATATGCCTGATATAAAAAAAACATATGACCCTAAAAAAATATTAGAAGATAATGAATTTAGTAATGTTGAAGAAATTAATTATCGTGCAATAGAATTTTTTACGCCGCTTCAAGCTTTAGAGTATGTGCAGTCAATGAGCATTTGGAATCTAGTGCCCGAAAGCAAAAAAACGGCGGCTTTAAAAGCCCTACAGAATCATTTTAGCGAAATATCAGAAAACGGGTTGATACGAAGGGCATTAAATGTAGTTCTTGTTTATGGAACAAATTGATTTTTTTGACACAAACACCTTCGCATAGTAGAAATATAATATTGCATTTCTAAAATATGTTTTAGATATTGCAACAGTAAATATTTTGTTTGATAAAATATTTCGTTCTTTACAATAGATTTTACACAACTATTTTGTTGTTGTTTCGATTCGAAAACTAGAAAATTTCA